>CABSMN010000134.1 GCA_902478765.1 uncultured Collinsella sp. | reverse complement strand
AACTCGGCCAGGTCAACGGCCTTGTCGCCGGTCAGCAGCGCATACATCTCGGCGGGAACGACCGCCTTGACGCGGACCTGTTGGCTCTTAGTGAAGGTGCCGGCGGAGCGGGCATCCTCGAGGGCCTTGGTCACGGCGCTACGGAGCTCGAGCGAAGCCTCGAGCACGCCCTCAAACTCGTTGGCCTCGTCGACCGTGATGGGCGACTTGTACCAATCGAGCAGCGCGGCGTACTTCTGGTGATCGACGCAGCCGGCAGGCGCATAGGCCATGGCCTCGTCAACGGTGTAGGACAGAATCGGCTGCAGATCGCGCATGAGCATCGAGAAGAGCTCAGCGAGCACGGTCTGGGCGCTGCGGCGCTCGAGCGAACCGGGCTTGTCGCAGTACAGACGATCCTTCAGGGCGTCGAGGTACACGTTGGAAAGCTCGGTAACCACGAAGTCGTAAAGCGCACGGTAAGCGCGCGGGAACTCGTAGCAAGAGTAAGCGTCATCGACCTCGGCCTGGACCTGGGTCAGACGGGCAACCATGAGCTTATCGAGCGGCAGCAGGTCGGCAAAGGCGACGCCGTCGGTTTCGGGCTCAAACTGACCCTCGAGCTCGGAGAGCAGGAAGCGCAGCGTGTTGCGGAAACGACGGTAGGCATCGGACGTACGGGCAAGGATCTCGTGGTCGATGGACACGTCGGAGCTGGTATCGACGGAGGCGACCCACAGGCGGATGATGTCGGCGCCCATCTCGTCGCAGACCTTGTTGGGGTCGATGACGTTGCCGAGCGACTTGGACATCTTACGGCCCTGGCCGTCGAGGGTGAAGCCCTGCGAGACGACCGCCTTGTACGGAGCGTAGCCGTTGGCGCCCACCGAGGTGAGCAGCGAGCTCTGGAACCAACCGCGGTGCTGGTCGGAGCCCTCGAGGTACACATCCGCCGGATACTCCAGCTCGGGACGGTACTCGCAGACGGCCTTCCAGGAGACGCCGGAATCCCACCACACGTCGAGGATGTCCTTATCGGCCTTGAGGTGATGGCCACCGCACTTGGGGCAGACGCAGGCCTCGCCAAGATAGCTCTCGGGAGCGTCGGTGAACCAGGCGTCGGAGCCCTTCTCGTGGAAGAGCTTGATGACGGCGTCGAGCGTGGCGTCATTCATGACCTTCTCGCCGCAGCCGGCGCAGGTGTAGCTGGGGATAGGCACGCCCCAGTTGCGCTGGCGGCTGATGCACCAGTCGGGACGCTGCTCGACCATGGCACCGATGCGGTTGGCCGCGTGGGCCGGATACCACTTGACGTTCTCACGGACCTCCTTGCCGGCCTGCTCGCGCAAACCGGTCTTGTCCATCGAGACAAACCACTGGTCGGTAGCACGGAAGAGCACCGGGTGCTTGCAGCGCCAGCAGTGCGGATAGCTGTGCGTGATCTTCTTCTCGAGGACCAGGGTGCCGCGCTCGCGCAGGAACTCGATGATGTGCGGATTGGCCTCGTCAGTATCCATGCCGCTGAAGGGACCGCCGGTGCCAAACTCCTCACCGGTGTAGAACTTGCCGTCGTCATCGACCGGCATGCAGATGTCGGTGATGCCCTCCTTGAGGCAGGCGAAGTAGTCGTCGACGCCGTGGCCGGGCGAGTTGTGGACGATACCGGTACCGTCATCGACACCGACGTAATCGGCCAGCAGCGCCACGCCCTCAACGCCGTCAAAGATCGGCTGCTTGTAGTGGATGTGGTGGAAGGTCTCGGCGGGAACCACATAGGGCTTGCCGTCGACCATGACCGGGGTGTACTCCCAGCCAAACTCCTCGCAGCACTTGGGAGCCAGGTCCTCGAGCATGACCTCGGCACGACCGTCGTGCTCAACGGCGACGTAGGCGGCGCCGGGCTTGAGAGAAACGGCCTGGTCGGAGGGAATGGTCCACGGCGTGGTCGTCCAGATGATAAAGTCGACCGGGCCGTCGAAGTCCTCGAGGCCGGCGGGCTTGGAGGTCATCTCAAAGCGAACGAAGATGGAGGGGCTCGTCTCGTCGGAGTACTCAATCTCGGCCTCGGCGAGCGCGGTGTGGCAGTGCTTGCACCAGTGAACCGGCTTGTGGCCGCGATAGATCATGCCCTTATCGAACATGGCCTTGAAGACCTCGATATCGGCGGCGTCATGCTGGTGATAGAGCGTCAGATAGGGGTTGTCCCAGTCGCCGAGCACGCCCAGGCGACGGAAGCCGGCCTTCTGCAGCTCGATGTTCTCGACAGCGAACTTGTTGCAGAGCTCGCGGATCTTAGCCGTGGAGGTCTGGTTGAACTTCTCGGTGCCGAGCTTCTCCTCGACCTTGTGCTCAATCGGCTGACCGTGGCAGTCCCAACCGGGGACATAGGGAACCTCATAGCCCTGCATCATCCAGTAACGGTTGATCATGTCCTTGGAGATCTTGTTCATGGCGTGGCCGATGTGGATCGGGCCGTTGGCGTACGGAGGGCCGTCGTGCAGCACGAACTTCTTGTGACCCTCGTTCTTCTTCAGAACCTGCTCGTAGACCTTGTTGTCCTGCCAGTCCTTGAGTCGCTTGGGCTCGGACTTGGAAAGACCGGCACGCATGGGAAAACCGGTCTTGGGCAGATTCATCGTCTGCTTGTACTCGTTTGCCACGGTACCCCTTTCTTGTCATGGGCGCGCACGCCCTCTGGGCACCAAAAAGCGCCCGTCCCTACAAGCTGGGACGAAGCGCCACAAACGGGCTGCACGCCCGCAAAAGCTCTTCGCTTAACCACCCAGCTTAGATGCCCTCGCCCGCGTATTCGCGCGCTCGCATCCGTTACTCGGCTGGTCTGTATCGACGACCATCTCGGCGATGTCTACTAAGACGAACCTACGCGGCACGTCCGTTGGGACCGCAGCTCCGGGGTGATTTTCATCGGTCGCATGCACGGGTTCTCAGCGCTCCCCGCTCTCTGTAGCATGCGGACGGCCGACTACTCGTCCCCATCAACGCTTATGCGGAGTATGCTAGCACGTTCCACACCGGCGAAAAACCCTCAACACTGGTTTTATAGTTTCGAAATTTCTTGCGGCCGTGGACCTTCTCTTGGAGCAAAATACCTGTAAGCACTTTATCGAACGAAAGAAGATTGCTATGCGCACGATCGGAATGAGCGACTATACCGTTGGCGAAGACTGCTTTGACGAGCTGCACGGCGCGTTGGCCGAGTACGGAGCAACCAAGGTCGCCATCATTGGTGGTAAACGAGCACTGGCCGCAGCACTTCCCGGTATCGAAGCTGCGCTGGCAGGTACCGACGTCGAGATTCTGGAGACGCGCGTCTACGGCACCAACAGTACGCGCGCAAATATCGCCAAGGTCGTAAACTCCCCTGCCTGCCAGGAAGCTGACGTGCTTATCGCATGCGGCGGCGGCAAGGCGCTCGACACCGTGAAGACCGCAGCTATCGAGCTCAAGAAGATTGTCTTTACGGTACCGACGATCTGTTCCAACTGCTCCGCCGCGACCGCCATTGCCGTCGTCTACAACGACGACGGCTCGCTCGAGGGCTATTCGTACCCCAACCGCCCCGCGCACATCTTCATCAACCCCAAGATCATCGCCAAGGCACCGGCAGAGTACTTCTGGGCCGGCGTGGGCGATGCCCTGTCCAAGCAGCCCGAGGTCGAGTACGCCACGAGCGCCGGCAACTTGGAGCACACGGCCGGCCTTGGCCTGGCACTCGCGCACACCTGTTCCGAGCCGCTGTTTACCTATGGCGTCCAGGGTCTTGAGGACGTGCGCCAGGACCAGTCGACCGAAGCCGTCAAGCAGATCGCGCTCGACATCGTGGTCAACACGGGCTATGTCTCGAACCTGACCAACCAAAACGATTACTACTACAACTCGAGCGTGGCGCACGCGTTCTACAACGCTTCCTGCAGCATTCCTCGCCCAGGCTCCTACCTGCACGGTGAGGTCGTGAGCCTGGGCGTGCTGGTGCTGTTCGCCTACACGGGCGACACCGAGAACCTTAAGCGCTACGCCGCTTTCAACAAGCAGATGGGCCTGCCCGTGACGCTTGAGCAGGTCGGGCTTTCCGAGTCCGATATCCCCGCCCTGTGCGAGTATGCGCACGCCACCAACGAGTGGAAGCAGGGAAACCCCGAGCCCTTCACCGACGAAAAGTTCGCCACCGCCATCAAGGCTGCCAACACCTACGGCCACACGCTCCTCGCCTAACCTACCAAAACCACCACAAAGGGGACAGGCACCTTTCTGGTGGTTTTATATTGCTCCAGCATTCAGTTCGTACTCGGAACGGTAAACAGAAACGAACAAAAGGCAGGATATCATCGTGGTGATGGTATCCTGCCTTTTGTTTTTCGGGATCAAGGTCGGTTTGTGCGAACTTGATCGCCACTTATATGACGCATTGATGGCAATTGCTTCGTACGTGCGTACCGGGAGCCAGTACACCTCTGGCAAGGCGTAGCACACTAGACTTTGTTCCAAAGTCCGCGTGCTAAGGGGGCAGGCCCCTTAGAATTCCTGTGGAGTGCGTACGCACGTATGCAGGAAAACGGCAATATTTCGCTATATCAGGGCGTTCTTTCATTGGAGAGTATGGTATACACGGCTTAGTTCAACAAATTAGATTTTATATATAAAGGAGAATATTGATGAAACTGTTTTTATGTTCGCACTTTTCAAGTGTAGGAAGTCTGATAAAGGAAGAAATTGAAAATAAGAAAGTCGCAT
>CABSMN010000133.1 GCA_902478765.1 uncultured Collinsella sp. | reverse complement strand
GTTGAAGGCGTTGACGGCCTTCTCGCCATCGGCCTGGTCGTCCTCGGCCTTGCTGGCAAGCGGCAGCTCCTTGGTCGAGAAATCCTTGCAGCCAAGCTCGACGCCCTGGGTAACGGACTTGCCGTAGGACGCGTTGGCGCCGGTCAGCGGGCCGATGGTGCCGATCTTAAACGAAGCGTCGCCCGAAGCGGAACCGCTGTCGCCGCCGTTGGAGGAGCAGCCAGCTAGAATAGACATCGCCCCCAGACCTGCTGCGCTCGCGATAACGCTCCTGCGATTCATAACAGGGTTCAATGACTTACCGGTGAGGCTCGACATGCGGCTCTCCTCTCAAATCTCGTCGGGTTTCGGTTGCCCGACAGGCCATCCTTCGCCGTGTTCGGCGTTCGCAAAATAGTAGACGCTTTAGTTGAGAAAAGTGGCGATTATTTCAACTTTTCTTTTGTTTTGTCCATTTATCCATATTCATGCGTATTTCTGTCGGTTTATGCAATTTAGCCACTTTATTGCGTGAAAGTATTGTTTCCGTTCTGTTACAAGCGTTCCTACCCTGATTAAAACAGCCTCACCGGTCGCGTTTTGTACGCACTTAGGCGGCGATGTACTTGCCGTCCTGAATCACATAGGCTGTAGGTCGTATGTAGTGAGCATGTTTCCAATGTTTCCGCAGCGTTTCGGGGGTGCCGTTTGTGCGACTCCTGTTGCCTGGCGAGCACGCACCCTCTGTTCACGCTAGAATGCACTCAACCTTAACTGGTCAATCATCCATACAGATGCACGAAGGAGCTATCTATGAGCGAACCCCTGCGCACCGTGAACGTCGGCCTGATCGGTCTGGGAACCGTCGGCGGCGGCGTGGCCCGTCTGATCAAGAGCCACCACGATGAGTACCTGGCCGCCTACGGCATCGACCTTAAGCTGACCCGCGCCTGCGCGCTTGCCTGGGAGCAGGCCGAAGCCGCTGGTATTGAGCGCGAGGCCTTTACGAGCGACTGGCACGATGTCGTCACCGACCCTGCCGTCGACATCGTCGTCGAGCTGATCGGCGGCGAGCACCCCGCGACCGAGATTTTCACCACCGCCTTCGAGAACGGCAAGCACGTCGTCTCCGCCAACAAGGCCCTTCTCGGCCGTCATGTCGAGACACTCGCCGAGAAGGCGCGTGAGTGCGGCGTGCAGATCAAGTGCGAGGCCAGCTGCGGCGGCGGTATCCCCATCGTCAGCACGCTCGAGCACGACCTGGTGGGCAACAAGATTCTGACCATCGCCGGCATCCTCAACGGCACCACCAACTACATCCTGTCGCGCATGGACGCCGAGGGCGCCGATTACGCCGACGTGCTCGCCGACGCCCAGGCCAAGGGCTACGCCGAGGCCGACCCGTCCGCCGACGTCGACGGCTTCGATGCCGCCAGCAAGACGGCCATCCTCGCCTCCATCGGCTTTGGCACCCGCGTGACCACCGATGATGTGTACCAGCAGGGTATCCGTACCATCGGCGCCGAGGACATCGCCCAGGCCCGCGAGCTCGGCTACACCATTAAGCTGCTCGGCATCGCCCGCAACACCGACGCCGGCGTCGACGTCCGCGTGCATCCCACGCTGATCCCCGCCGACCACATGCTTGCCAAGGTCAACGGCGCCATGAACGCTGTCTACGTGGTAGGCGACGCCGTGGGCGAGACCATGTTCTACGGTGCCGGCGCAGGCTCCTTCCCCACCGCGAGCGCCGTCGTTGGCGATATCCTATCGCTCTCCGAGCAGATCAGCCGCGGCGTGGCTCCGCTGCCCGAGATTGAGCCCTATGGCCACAACCTCGCCTTTAAGCCCATGGACGAGCTCCAGACCAAGTACTATGTGCGCCTGAAGGTCGCCGACCGCGTGGGTGCCCTGTCCGAGACGGTCGACATCTTTGCCAAGCACAACATCTCGATCTCGCTCATCAACCAGGTCGAGGACGGCAAGTCGGGCGTCAACGATGCCTGCTCGGTCATCTTCCTGACGCACCGCGCGCTCGAGAAGGACGTCCAGGCTGCCGCCGCCGAGCTTGCCAGCGTCGACTGCGTGGCCGAGGTCGCCAACGTCCTGCGTATCGAGGACGTCGAGGCCTGGACCGAAGGCGTCATGGCCAACTAGTCCATCAATCGCCTAGCAATACGCGCTTTGAGGGCTCCCGTCCGATGTGGGACGGGAGCCCTTTTGTCTCCTGCCCTAAGCACAACGGCAGAGCACATTTGCGCGAGCCGCTCATCGGTAACGCGGGCTACCGTTCACCGATATGCAAACGCGGCCGATTCCGGCTACCGCTACGCTGTGCTGCGTACGTCCACCCCCGAAGAATGGAGGCACCATGTTGCTCGAGGGCAAGAAAGCAATCGTCACCGGAGGCACGCGCGGTATCGGCTATGCCATCGCCTGCCGTTTTATCGAGGAGGGTGCCGCCGTCACCGTCTTTGGCTCGCGCCAGGAGACTGCCGATGCAGCCGTTGAGAAGCTGACAGCTGTCTATCCCGACGCCAAGGTCTGGGGCCGTTCCTGCGATCTCACCTCGCTCGAGGCCGTGACCGAGGCCTTTACCCAGGCTGCAGCCGACATGGGCGGTCTCGATACGGTCGTCAACAACGCCGGCATCTCCCAGCGCTCGCCCCTTTTGGACTACACGGCCGAGGAGTTCGCAAAGGTCATGGACCTTAACGTCGTCGCTGTCTTTAATGGCCACCAGGCTGCCGCCAAGATCATGACCGAGGCCGGCCACGGCGGCACCATCACTACCACAAGCTCGATGGTCGCCAAGTACGGCCAGCCCTCCGGCGTCGGTTACCCCACGTCCAAGTTTGCCGTCAATGGCATGGTCCAGTCGCTCTCGCGCGAGCTCGCCCCCATGGGTATTCGCGTCAACGCCGTTGCCCCTGGCGTGACTAAGACCGACATGGTCGCTAACCTGCCCGAAGAGGTCATCAAGCCCATCATCGCCACTATTCCGCTCGGCCGCATGGGCGAGCCCGAGGACATCGCCAACGCCTTCGTTTTCCTAGCGAGCGACATGTCATCCTATGTCACGGGCGCCGTGCTCCCCGTCGACGGAGCCGCCCGCTCCTAAAGGTCGCAAGCCACGACTTCGAACCTCAACGGAGCTCAACGCAAAAGGCGCGCTGTCTGCATCAACCGCAGGCAGCGCGCCTTCTTCTGTTTGAAGTGGAATCCGCGTCCCAGAATTCCGGCTCAGACCGGGACGTAGCTTCCCTCAGGGCCATGTTTCGGAAAGTGTGCCCCGTTTTGAACGCCGATTCTGGGACGCGCTTTCCGCAACGAGCCTCTCGCGGAAACTGCGCCCCGTTTCGGATCTTTAAAGTGGGACGCGCCTTCCCCTAGGGAAGCATCTCGTTATTTGCCATCGTCGTCCTGGGCTTCATCGCGCGCGTAGAGCTCCAGCATGCGGCGGCGGTATTCGTGCACGGCGAGCTTGGCGCGCTCCAGGCGGCGGCGCTCGCGCGGAGTCAGCTCGGACGGGTCAACCTCATCACCATAGGTCTTATCGGCAAGAAGATGCGCCGCGTCCACGATGCGGGCATCGATGTGGCCGCTCGCCGCCTCGGCGGAAAGACGCTCGGCAATCGTATCGAGCGTAGGCAGGCCCTCGAATACGCGACCATGCCCATGCGAGGTCAGCAGCTCGTGCTCGCGTGCGAGCAGGCTCGCCAAATCGTGATGGGCGCGCAGGATGTCAAGTGCATCGGATGGATGCTCGGCAACCTCTGCCACGGCTGCGACCGGTGCAGCGTCGACCACGCGGTAGAAGAGCTGCGCGAGCAATGGCATCAAGAACACCGTGATGGCACCGGCGGCAACCATGACCGACGCAATATCTTGCGACAGCGCGCCCGCGCTGACGGCCACGCTCGTTACGGCAACGATGATCGGCAGCGCCGTGGTGCAGTACAGGGCCACGGTAATGCGACCATACGCCGACACATCGCGCGTCGCAGGACAAATGCCCATAGAGATGAGGATGGGCACGGCACGAATAATCAGCAACGCCACGATAAAGCCCGCGAGCAAGCCCGGGCGCGACGCCACGGCCGTCAGGTCGATCTTTGCGCCCGATACGGTGAAGAACACCGGAATCAAAAAGCCGTAGGCCAGGCCGTCGAGCTTGGTCTCGAGCGTATGGTTGCCCTCGGGGATGATATAGCGCAGGACAAAGCCGGCGGCAAAAGAACCCAACACGATATCGAGATCAAAGACGGCGGAGAATGCCACGAGCGTGACCAGGATGAGCACCGTCAGGCGCACGAAGGTCTGCGACGTGGTATCGGCGCGTTCCTCGACAAACGCAAAGAAGCGGCTGCCGACGCGCTTGGAGCGGCTTGGGACCACGGCCAGCAACACGCAGACCACCGCAAACAAGCCAAGGATTACAAGCGTCTGGATGCCGGTGCGGGCAGACAGCAGCACCGACATGGCGAGCACGGGACCGAGCTCGCCCCAAGTGCCATACGCGAGAATCGAGTCGCCCACACGCGTGCCGGTGAGCGAGCGCTCGCGCATGATGGGCACAAGCGTACCAAGCGCCGTGGAAGTAAGGGCAAGCGTCACGGCGATACCGTCGAAATGACTAACCGAGAACCACGGGGTAAAGCGCACGGCAAGCCAGGCGATACCAAACGTGACGACCCATGTCGCCAAGCCGTAGCGCCCCTCCACACCCGCTGTCTCTTATACACATCTGACG
>CABSMN010000132.1 GCA_902478765.1 uncultured Collinsella sp. | reverse complement strand
GCAGCGTCAGATGTGTATAAGAGACAGGAGTACTTCAATCTCAACGTCCTCGGGGATGCCATTGGTGCCGCGGATGAGGTCGAATGCCTGCGCAATCGCATTTGCGGCGGCCTTGTGGCCTGAGCCGACCGAGGCGTGCACGATGGTCACGAGAGGTTTTTGCTGAGCCAGGAGCGTGGTTTGCTCCGATTGGGGAGTGCTGTGCGTGAGCAGGGGAGCGTCGTCACTCGTCTGCGCCTGGTCCATCGATAACTCCCCTTCAGCTTTGTAATACGGATTTATCATTGTAGTGCATGAGTGTCACGTTCACGTAAATTTGGGTACGAGCGCAAAGAACGACAACGTTTCGACGAAAGGACGCTTCATGACTACCGATAAGCCGATCGATGTTGCGATTATCGGTGGCGGCCCCGCGGGCTATGCTGCCGCCATTTATGCTGCGCGTGCCAACCTGACGACGACCGTGATTGAGCAGGGCATGTCGGGAGGGCAGATCGCCACAACCAATGAGGTCGAGAACTATCCGGGTCTCCCGCTCCTGAGTGGCGCCGAACTTGGCGAGCGTTTTCAGCAGCATGCAGAGGGCCTGGGAGCACAGGTTACATGGAGCATGGTTACGGGTATCGATTACGATGCCGATGCAGCGTTGTTTACGGTGCATCACGATATGGGCGATACGCTGGCCTCGAGCGTTATCGCTTGCATGGGTGCCACGCCGCGTCCGGCAGGTTTCGCAGGCGAGGATACGTATCGCGGTCGTGGCGTTTCATATTGCGCAACATGTGACGGCATGTTTTTCCGCGGCAAGCAGGTTTTTGTAATCGGTGGTGGCAATTCGGCATGCGAAGAGGCGCTGTTCCTGTCCGACATTGCCAGCAGTGTGACCATCGTGCTGCGCCGCGACCAGTTCCGTGCGCCCGATGGTGTTGTTCAGAAAGTACTCGCAAAGGACAATATTACAGTTAGGTACCAAACTAGTATTGTGGAGCTATCGGGCGAAGCCATGCCAACGACGATTACCTTTAAGGACAATGCATCTGGGGAAACTCATGCCGAGTCATTTGAGCCCGGCTCGTTTGGCATCTTTGTCTTTACGGGGACGCAGCCACATACCGAGCTTGTTGAGCATCTAGTCGACCTGGCGCCTGATGGCGGCATTCTGACTGATGAATCCATGGCGACCCGCACGCCAGGTCTATTTGCCGCTGGCGATATCCGTTCCAAACGTTTACGCCAGGTTGTGACCGCTGTTTCGGACGGAGCCATAGCGGCAACGAGCGCATACGCGTTTCTCCGTGGATAAGTACGATAATATATCTTATGTAAGGTTGCTATCTTTAAACAAAGTGGTTGGACGATGCATCAATGTGTTGTCCAACCACTTTTACTTGCCGGCTATGTGGTATGCAAAACTAGATAACCTAGAATACAATATAGAAAATGAACGGAGGACCTTTATGAACCACGCTAAATACGTTATTCCGATGTCCGATTCGTCGGTCAGCATTAAGCCCGAGGATATTCAGCCCACGGTGCTACCCGATGCATTCATTCAGTCCGATATCGTGCGTAAACTCAATACGTTGAGTCTGCCGCGCTATAACCAGTTGCCCAATGTGACGCTCTACCGCGACCAGGTCATTGAGTATGTTGCGCTGTGGATGGAGCCGCTGTCCATTTGCGTTGAGCACCCTGTCATTACGCCATCGATGATCAATAACTACGTGAAGGTCGGCCTGGTGCCTGCTCCGGTCAAAAAGCAATATGGCCGCGAGCAGATTGCCCGCCTCATCGCCATTTGTATCTTTAAGCAGGTGCTGCCTATCGCTGCGGTTCAGGCGCTTTTTAATATTCAGCGCTTGAGCTATGACGCTCCGACGGCTTTCGATTATGTAGTCGATCAACTTGAGGCATCGATTCGTGCGGCGTTTTCCGTCGAGCAGACTCCCGTGCCCGATACCGCACATCAGGTTACACGCGAATCACTGCTCGTACGCAGTGCAGTATCGTCCTTCGTTTCGAAGGCATACCTGATGAGCTATCTCAAGTTTAATGGGTTTAATAGCTAACTGAGGTATAAGACGGGCGGGATAAAGAGCCACTGGCCCCTTATCCCGCCCGCGCGTTTGACTAGTTGGACATTATCGGCCCGAAGCTACGCCCATGCCGTAACCGATGATGAGACCGTGCATCTCGGCGTAATAGGAATCTAGCCCGTTACAGGGCATGATGATGGTCTTGGAGCCGGGCCAATGCTCCACAATGCGGCTGGCAAGTGCCTGGGCGCCCGTCTCATTCTCGACATGTTCGATAATGACCTCGCCGCCAGTAAAGCCTTCGGCCTCCATGGTATCGACAATCTTGCCAAGCATCTTCTTTTCGCCACGGGTGTGCCCAACGAGTTCAATTTTGCCCGCTTCGCTCGCCGTGCCCAAAATGCGGATATTGAGCTTGTTGGCAATAACTCCGGCCGCCTTGGGGATACGTCCGGCCTTCGCAAGGTTTTCGTAATTGCATAAACTAAAGAGGATCTTGCTGTTTTGCTCGAGACTATCGAAGTAAGCGCAGGCGTCTTCAAAGGAAACGTCCGGGTTGCTCGCAAGATAGCGGTCGAACAGCAAGAAGATCAGATCCATTTTGCCACCTGCGGCTCGCGAGTTAACCAAATGAATCTGACGGTTGGGCTCTTCGGCAAGCACCATGTCACGCGCGGTGGCCGCGGCATTGTAGCTACCCGAGACGCCCTCGGAGATGGGCATGCAAATCGTCTTGTCAGCGAGCTTAAAGAGCTCAGCCCACTCCCCTACGCTTGGGCAGGCGCTCGATGATGCGCCGGCTTCCGATTGAATGGCAACATTAAGCTCGTGAACATCGAGCGAGAGGTCGTCAACGAATTCACGCTCCCCCACTCGGATCTTAAGGGGTGCAAATGCAAAGGTGGTATGAGGTGCGGTTGGTTGCCAATCGCGAAGATTGCAGCTCGAATCGGAGATGAGTGCCCAGCTCATTGAGGGTCCTTTCTAATTGTTCCCCAACAATTATAGCCATCTTTTTGATTGTTTGGACGGCTATCTAGTTTTGAATACTAGATAGCCGTACTGATCTTATGGCAAACGGTAGGGGCAAAAAGAATGGGCCTCGTGATTCAAGATCGCGAGGCCCACGTTCGTTCGCTGTAGTACCAAATTAGTAGCGAACGAAAATGTAATTGTTGTTCATGCCAGCGGCAACGGAGCTGATGATGACGCCCGTCTTGTAGTCGGAAGCATGGATCATCTGGCCGTTACCAATGTAGATGCCGGTGTGGTAAGAGTTAACCACGACGTCACCAGGCTGGGGATCGGACACGCGGGTCCAGCCCATGAAGGTACCCGTGGTGCCAAGGCGGCAATAACGGCCGGTGAGGCAATAGCTCACAAAGCCGGAGCAGTCAAAGCTGTTCGGTCCAATACCGCCCCAAGAATAAGCATAACCGAGCTTGCTGTAGGCGCGCGAAACAACGGTACCACCGTCAACGGACTGGCTCGGTGCGGAAGGCGTCGGAGCCGGAGCGGGCGTCACGGGCTGCGGCGTGGGAGCAGGAGCGGGCGCGGGCGCAGGCGTGTTGCCGCCGCCGTTGTTGGTCGTACCGCCACCATTGTTGGTGTTCTCGGTCGTACCGGCGGTGTCATTGCTCACCGTGGCCTTTTCGGCGGTGCTGGCATTAATGCCAGCCTGCAGCGCAGCGTTGGCCTCGGCCTCGGCAGCAAGCTCGGCCTGCAGCTGCGAATCCAGGGAGTTCACGACACTCTGGGCCTCAGCCTGCTGGGCGTTGAGCTCGTCGACCTTCTTCTGCGTCGCGGCGACGTTCTTCTCCTGTTCGGTCTGCTTATCGGTGAGCTGCTGCTTAAGGTCCTTGACCTCCTGAATGGTCTGGGCCTGCTTGTCGGACACCTTACCGTAGTAGAAGAGACGGTTGAGCATGTCGCCCAGATCGTCGACGCCCGTCAGAACCTGAAGGAGACTCAGACCGCCGGTCTTGTACTCACCGGCAACATAGCTCGAAAGCTTTGCCTGACCTTCGGCAATCTCTTGCTGCTTTTGCGTGATCTCGCCTGCAGTCTGATCAAGCTCCTGCGTCTGTGCGGAGAGTTCTTCATGAATTTGCTGGGTTTGGGTGCCAATCTGCTCGAGTTTAGTTCGAGCAGCGGCAAGGTCGGATGCGGTATCGGCGTAAGCCGGAGCCACGAGGCCCAGGCCCAAAACACAAGCGAGGGTTGCCGTAGCAGCGCAGCGTGCCATGTTTTTGTGCGTATTTGCTGTGCGCATGTAGCTTCCTTTCCGGTATCTAAGGGTAGCGGCTAGTCAACCGTTACCAGGCTAAAGAGCTCAACGTCCTCGTTAGAAGGCGTGAGCTTCTTGCGCGGGTTGAGAAACGCAAGCTCAAGGATACAACCGTAGCCCACAAGCTTTGCGCCCATATCTCGCACCAGTTTACCTGTTGCCTCGACGGTTCCACCCGTCGCGACCAAGTCGTCCAGAATCAACACGGTATCTTTAGAGCTGATGGCATCGGCGTGGATCTCGATAGAATCCGTTCCATACTCGAGCTCGTAGCTCTCGCTTACCGTCTTGCGCGGCAGTTTGCCCGGCTTACGTGCGGGAACAAAGCCGGCACCCAGGGCGACGGCCACGGGCACACCGACCATAAAGCCGCGGGCCTCGGGTCCTACGACCTTGGTAATGCCCATGTCGGCAAAATGCTCGGCCAGGGCATCCACCTGTCTCTTATACACATCTCCGA
>CABSMN010000131.1 GCA_902478765.1 uncultured Collinsella sp. | reverse complement strand
CTCGGAGATGTGTATAAGAGACAGCAGGAGTGGCGGCGCGAGGCGTCGGCTGCTGCTGGGGCATGGCGGCGGGGCGCTGCTGCTGCGGGGCAGCAAACTGCTGCTGGCCGGCGCGCGGGGCGCTGGCGGCACGGCTTACCGCGGAGTTGTTCTGGCCCAGGCCGTTTTGATAGGCGCGCTCTTCTTCGTACAGGCGGCCGAGCGTGGGGGCATCGACGTTCTCGGCAAAGACCGAGAACTTGCCGGCGCGCAGTTGCGGATCGATCATAAAGCGCACGAGGGGCTCGCCGACAAAGACATAGCGGCGCTTTTCGGCCTGCGCCTTCACAAACTCGCGGACCTCGCGCGAAAGCTCGGGGTAGAACGGGGCGAGCATGGGATCGTCGTCGGCGGCGATCAGGATGGTATAGAGTGCCGGCGCCGTGTTGACGCCGTTAATCACCAGAGTCTGATCCTCCATGTCGCGAGCGGCCTGCTTGGCAAGCTTCTTAAAGGAGAACGGGGCACGGGTGGCACCGAAGATGCCGGCCACGTGGTCCTCGAAGATGTTCAGGAAGTTCACGAAAGATCACTCTCCGTATAGGTTCTTTGGTATCCGAGCAAATATAGGCATATCCCAACGATTATAGAGGATAGGGTTCCCGCAACTGCCGCCTTGGCGGCGACCGCGGCTGCAAGGCTGGCAATTTCCATATGGTGTGCAAGACAGGATGCCGCTGCGCAGCCGATGCCGGTGACAGCGATGGCGGCGATTGCGGCAAGGTTTGAGCCCTGGTCAGCACGCTTGGCATGGGCATTGAGCAGCGCAGATGACGCCGCGGCAGTTGTCGCGACCAGCACAAAGGCAGCCCAAAGGAGCGGGTCTTCCAGCGCTGCGGCAACGTTACCGAGCCCCAGCACGCCTCCGGCTGAAAGCGCGACCGTGGCCAGACGGGCAAAAAGCACGCCCATGCCCGTTGCCGCGGCGGCGCTTGCCGGGCCGAGCCAAAATGACGCGACGCCGGCGGCGACCCCAGCTGCCAGGAAGGTATTGCCAGTCAGACAGCCGAGCGCGAGTGCACAGGTGAGCGCGGCGCTCGCGGCAGCCTCGGTGCGACCCCAGGCGATCCACCAACCGGACATGGCAGCGGCAAAGATCACCGCGACGGGCAACATCGACAGGATGCCCTGCGCCTGCATGGTGGCGTTTGCCATGAGCACCAAAAAGCCCACGGCCGAGATGGCCGAGCCGATCTGGGGGGCCAGGCCAGCCGCCGCTCCGATCGCGATAGCCGCAATGACCAGGCCGGGAAGCGCCGCGACCCCGGCCGTTTGCATCAGCAAAAAGCTAAAGGCGCCGCACGTTAGCGCCGAGATAGCGTGCATGGTGTAGTCGCGCGCATGGCTCCAGCGCGTGCCCGCCCAGCCGAGCGCGGGGTCGACCTCGATGGCGTCGTCCTCGTAGTACGACGGCTCGATATCGTCGAGCTCCTGCTCGTCATCCGAAAGCTCGCCAACCATTTGCTCCAGGCTGCGACGGCCCTCGCGCACGCTGCCCAGACCGGCAAGGAGTTGGTCGCAAAATGCCTCGATGCTGTTGGGGCGGTCCTGCGGCATGGGGGAGAGCGCGCTCATGAGCGCGGCCTCGGCTCCCGGGGGAAAGTGTGGTATCAGCTCGCTGGGATAGGTGGCGCCGCCGATGATGCGGTCGAGCGAGTCGGCGGGCGTGGCCGCCATAAAGGGAGCGCTGCCGCACAAGCCCTCATAGATAACGCAGGCAAGGGCAAAGACATCGGCGCGTTCGTCGACCGTGCCGGTCTCGATATCGAGCTGCTCGGGCGGCATGTAGCCGATGGTGCCGCCGCGCGAGCCGCCAAAGCCACCGGCGGACGACAGTCGCGCCATGCCAAAGTCGGTGAGCTTTACATTGCCCGAGTGGTCGATGAGCACGTTGGCGGGCTTAATGTCCAGGTGGAGTACGCCATTGCTATGGGCGAAGGTGAGCGCCTGGCCCAGGGCATCGGCAATGGCCGCGGCCTCGTCAAAGGTGAGCGAGTGGCCGTCCACGCGATGCAAAAACTCGGCCAGCGACATACCGTCGACATACTCCATGACCAGGTAGGCATAGGCGGTGTCATGCGTAAAGTCGATGACCTGCACGATATTGGGATGTTGAAGCATGGCGGCAGTGTGCGCCTCGCGCAGGACATCCATGATGTCGCTGGCGGGCATGCCGGCGCCGTTGATAAGGGGGATGCGCTTAATGGCGACGCGGCGGCGCAGGTGCGTGTCGCGGCAAATCTCGATGGAGCCAAAACCGCCGGTCGCAAGTGTCTCGAGCGGCTGGTACCGCTTGAGCAGCTCGCGAGAGCTGGTGCCCTCCAAAGGAACGTCCGGCGAGAACCGGGCGGTATGTTGCGAGAAAAGCGGCATGGCCAACCCTCGTGCGTTTAAAGTTCGTTTGCGAGTGGCGGGCGCGGAGCCGAGCCGTTCGCGGTGGCATAGATGCTGCTAGTGTAGCACGCTCGGGCGGATGGCGAGGATAACGGGATGTGAGGCTGCCTGTCTGGCTTGGCCTTAGTGCTTCTTCTTGTTCTTCTTCTGCTTGCGCTGCTTGCCCTTGGTCTCCTGGGGCTTGTCGCCCTGCTTGGCCTCGGCGGCGGCCTTCTCGGCCTTCATTTTCTTCTTCTTGGTCTCGATGCGGAGTTTTTTGTTGATGCGGGCCTTGAGGAAGGGACCGAACTGCTCGGCATCGCCACGGACGAAGGTGTCCTTGGGGATCGTCACGCCCTGGTCGGCGAACATGGCCACAAAGATGCGCTCGCCGTCGAGTACGTGGTCGAGCTTGTCAAACGGGAAGAACTGCGACTTGCCGCTCTTGCCCCAAACCATCAGGCCGTCCTCGTTGGCGGCGACGCGGCGATAGCGGCCACCCATGGACTCGTCGGCCTCGACGGCGTCGATAAAGTCGCGGGCGAGCGTGTGGTGCAGGTTCTTGCTCCACCAGGCCAAAAAGGCGCCGAACACGATCAGCACGACGCCGAACTTGATCCAGCTGCCGCCGGCCACCAGCATGCCGATGCCGATGAGCGCGGCAATCGCGGCGGCGACGTACAGGGAGCCACGGCGCCTGGGCGAGGCGACCAGGCGCGCAAAGTCGGTGACGAGGTCGTTTTCGTACTGATACTCGTTGAGGTACAGGATGCCGTCGTCGGCTGCTGCCTGCGCCTCGAGCGCGACCTCGACCTGGTCGGCTGCTTCGGAGGGAACGAGGTTGCTCTCTGCGTCTGCCATGCTCTTTGGACTCCTATCGCGGCGGGCTCGCCGTACGGGTTATTATGAATGCAGTATGCCGTGCGACCGCATGGCCGTCGCGGCAACAAGTCTCAGTATACCCGGGGGAGCACCCATGGAATCGTTGTACCGAAAGTATCGCCCGCTCACCTTCGACTCCGTGGTGGGCCAGCAGCATATCGTCTCGACGCTCGAGCACGCTATCACCGAGGGACGCCTGTCCCACGCCTACCTGTTCTGCGGACCGCGCGGCACGGGCAAGACCACCATGGCGCGCATCCTTGCCAAGGCGCTGCTGTGCCGCAATGCCGAGGCGGCGCGCGCCGAGGGTGCAAGCGGCTGCATGCCCGACGGTACTTGCGAGGAGTGCGAGCTCATTGCCGAGGGCAACCACCCCGATGTCTACGAGCTCGATGCCGCAAGCCGTACCGGCGTGGACAACGTGCGCGAGGAGATCATCAACTCCGTCAACTTTGCCCCGGTGCGCGGCAAGTACAAGATCTATATCATCGACGAGGTCCACATGCTCACGACGGCGGCGTTCAACGCGCTGCTCAAGACGCTTGAGGAGCCGCCGGCACACGTGATCTTTGTGCTGTGCACCACCGACCCGCAAAAGATTCTGGAGACCATCCTCTCGCGCTGCCAGCGTTTCGATTTCCATCGCATCGGCAACGAGGATATTGAGCATCGCCTGGCATACGTATGCGAGCAGGAGGGCTTCGATTACGACGACGAGGCGCTCGCCATCGTGGCGCGCCATGCCAAGGGCGGCATGCGCGACGCGCTCTCCACGCTGGAGCAGCTGAGCGTTTTTGGCAACGGTTCTGTGCATGCGGACGATGCCCGCTCGCTTTTAGGCGAGGTTTCGGACCAGATTCTGGGCGAGTTTTCCCGCGCCATTGCCGATCGCGATGTTGCCGAGCTCTATGGACTGATCCGTGCACAGGTCGAGGAAGGAAACGACCTGCTGGAGCTGACGCGCGACCTGGTAGCGCATGTGCGTGACGTGTACGTTGCCTGCGTTGCCGGTGCCCGTGCCGAGCTGTTTGAGGGCGGCTCCGAGCAGGCCGAGGCGCTTGCTGCCGAGGCCGCTGCCTTTGGCGAGCATCCTGCCGACCGCCTGGCCCGCGTGCTGACGGTGCTCGACGATGCCGCACTGGAGATGAGGGGCGCGAGCGACGTGCGCCTGGTGCTCGAGATTGCCTGTACGCGTCTGGCACGTCCCGAGGCTGATTTAACGATTGAGGCATTGGCCGAGCGCGTGGCGCGTCTGGAGGCCATGGTTGCCAATGCCGCGGTGCCGGCGAGCGTGGCTGCTGCTCAGGCCACCGCGCCTGCAGCATCCGTACCCGCTGCTGCCCAGCAGCCGACGCTGATCTCGGGTGCCCGAGCCGCTACTCCGGCGGCATCTGCTACCACCGCTGATACGTCCGCGCGCCAGGGCGGTATGCCTTGGGACCGTGGTGCTGCCGCTCCGGCGGCTCAGCCTCTGTCTCTTATACACATCTGAC
>CABSMN010000130.1 GCA_902478765.1 uncultured Collinsella sp. | reverse complement strand
GGTATATCAAAGCGCTGGTTGAGGCTCAGCTGGAGCGGTTGAGTCATCCGGTGCTCCATGCCGTGCAGGTTGAGGAACTCGAGGTGCTGCCCGGGCGCCGCAACCTTAAAGTCACCGTGCCGGGCCAAAGCGACGAGCCGCGGCTGATCTATATCTGCCACATGGATACCGTCACCTTGGGCGATGGCTGGGACGCAGACATCGCACCGCTTGGGGCGGTTGTGCGCGACGATAAACTCTATGGCCGCGGTGCCTGCGATATGAAGGGTGGCCTGGCCTGCGCCATTGCCGCACTGGTCCATACGCTCGAGCGCGTGGCGGCGGATGGCGCGCTGCCACGCCGCGGCTTTTCGCTCATCTGCTCGGTCGACGAGGAAGACTTCATGCGCGGCTCAGAGGCCGCGATCGATGCTGGCTGGGTCGGCTCGCGCGAATGGGTGCTGGACACCGAACCCACCGACGGACAGATCCAGGTGGCGCACAAGGGGCGTACGTGGTTCGAGATCGAGATGGCCGGCGTCACGGCTCATGCAAGCCAGCCTTGGAAGGGCGCCGACGCCGTCGCCGCCATAGCCGAGGTCGTGTGTTCGCTTCGTCGCGCGTTTGCGGCGCTGCCCGCGCACGATGAGCTGGGGCCTTCGACCATCACGTTTGGCCAAATCGAGGGCGGATATCGCCCCTACGTCGTACCCGACCGCGCCAAAGTCTGGGTCGACATGCGCCTGACCCCGCCGACTGATACGGCCGCCGCGACGCGCATGGTAGAGCAGGCCATTGTCGCCGCCGAAGCCGCGGTCCCAGGCTGCCATGGAAGCTATACCGTGACAGGCGACCGCCCCGCCATCGAGCGCGATCCGGCCTCTCCCCTTCTAGCTGCGCTCAAGTGCGCAGCAGACGATGTGACGGGCACGGACACGACCGTCGGCTTCTTTACCGGCTACACCGATACCGCCGTCATTGCCGGCAAGACAGGCAACCGCAATTGTATGAGCTACGGCCCCGGCTCGTTGGCGCTCGCACACAAGCCCGACGAGTATGTACCCCATGCCGATATCGTTCGCTGCCAAAACGTGCTCATCGCGCTTGCCGATAACACGCTCTGGGACGCAAGCGGCCAAGTTGGGGCATAATAAGCCGCGAACAAACCGACTCGCGCGTTAGGACCGCCCATGAAAGCACTTCCGTTTCCCTGCATCCGCCCGGCTCAGGACCGTGTGCTCGAGGCGCTGCCTGCGATGGGCGGTATCCTGAGCGGCAACGACGCCCTGCGCGGCGCCATTGCTGACGGCCTAATGCTCAAGGATCCAGGCGCGGCGTATTACGTGTACGAATGCTCGGGCGAGCCGGGTCGCGCGACGGGTGTCGTGGCGATTTGCCCGGTTAACGTACTGATGGGTAGCGACGAGGCTGCCGCCGAGAGCGTCGACTCACTCGCCGCCGCGCGCGCGATCGCCGAGCTTAAGGTGCAGCCCCGCCCTGTAACGCTCGCCTACGAAGCCTCGCCCGTCATGGATATCATCCTCGGCGCCGCCAAAGAAGGCGCGTCGCTCTATGCCGTCACCGACCCCGCCGGCATTACGCACCGTGTGTGGGAGGTCAAGCGCGAGGACGCCGTTGCTGCCATCCGTGCCATGCTCGATCAGGCACCCGACCCCGTGTTCGCCGGTGACTCCGCCTATGCCGCCGCACTGGCTGGGGCATCGCAGATTCTGGCCGATGAGGCCCGTGCCGCCGGAACGTACACCGGCAAAGAGCCGTTCAACTTTGCCGTAGCTGCGCTCTTCCCCGCCGCGCAGGTCAGCGGCGGCGCGCCGCAGGTTCCGACGGGTCTGCTCACTCACCAGATCTCACGGTTCTAGCGGACTCAAACGCGAAGCTGGAAAACCCAGCATCCAAACAAACAAGGGGCGGGGATGCAATGCCCGTGCATGCATCCCCGCCCCTTTCGCATCAAACAATTTCGCCGGCAAACCGCGCCGCAACGCCAGCGCTACCCGCGCTGCGGGCCTACTGCCGCTACAAGCGGTTCAAGCCCCAGCTCGCGCGCGTAATCCTCCTGCGTAAAGACTTCGACCAACTCAAACGTGTCGGATTCGTCGTCAAACGCAAAGTGCAGCACCGAGCAGTTGCCCGGCACGCGATCGCGCTCGTCGGCCGCCGCACCCTTCACGTGATCCATAAACTCCTTGATAGCCGAGCCATGGCTTACCGCGAGCACACACGTATGGTCCGGACGCTGCATGAGTTCGGTCAGCGTCGCCACCATGCGCTCGCGCACCTGGATCTGGCCCTCGCCGCCAAATTGACGATAGAAATCGCGCCACGGGCGCTCGGGCATAAGCATCACGCGCTCGGCCTCAAAGTCGCCAAAGAACCACTCACGCAGGCCGTCCAGGCGCTCGTACGCCAAGCCCGGCCACAAGTTGGCGATAGTCTGCTCGGTGCGATGAAGCGTGGAGGTGTAGGCATGATCGGGCTCAATGCCGCGCGCACGTAAAAACATGCCGGCGCGCGCCGCCTGGTCGCAACCCAACTGCGTAAGCGGCGAGTCACTCCACCCCTGAATGATACGCTTAAGGTTGAATATCGTCTGTCCATGACGGACCAGATACAGATCTTTATTCATAGGGGTCCTTTCGTTCGTTACCAACCCAAGAGCGAAAACGCCCCGTCGCAATAGCCAAAATGAAGCACGGCACCGTTGTCGGGTAGCTCTCCCCCGCCAGTCACATACTCAAGAAACTCCTGGCAGGCTGAGCCGTGGGAAACCGCCAGCACGCAGTCGTGCTGCGGCCGGGCCATAATACGGGACAGCGCCGCGACCATGCGCGACTGAAGCTGCACTTCCGACTCGCCGCCAAAGGCCACCGGATAATCGCCCCAGGGCTGCGGCGGCATCTCGCGATTTGATGTGCCCTCCAGCGAGCCAAAATGCCACTCACGCAGGTCATCGACCAGCTCAATGGAACGGCCCTCGCCAACGATAAGCTCGGCCGTATGCCGCGCCCGGCCCAACGGCGAGGAATACACATGATCAAAGGCCACGCCACGCGCCGCAAACGCCGTACGCGCCGTCAGCGCCTGCTCGCGCCCGCGCGCCGTAAGCGGCGAATCGTGCCAGCCCTGCAAAATGCTCTGCACATTGAGCTCAGTCTGCCCATGCCGCACCAAATACAGATCTGCCACACGCTCTCCCCTCGTACCACCACAAAGGGGACAGGCACCTTTGTGGTGGTTTACCGTCTGATCACGCCGCGGTGACGCTCAGCTACACCAGCACGTCGGCGAGCGGGCGCTTGGGTACGTGGTGCACCTGCGCATCGTCACGCCAGTAATTAATTGAGCCGTCGGGGTTGGAATCGATCGCATCGATCATCTGCGTCTCGGCCGGCACGCCAAAAGCCATGATCAGCTTGAGCTCATACTTGTCGTTATCGAGCCCCATAGCATCGATCGCGTGGGGCGTAAAGGCCTTGAACATGCAGGCTGCCACCTCGGGCGTGGCGCTGCGAGCGGCGAGCATCATCGTCTGCGCGGCAATGCCCGTGTCGACCTCGGTGATGGGCGCGGCGGGCTTACCCGGAACAGCGCGCTCGGCAAGAATCGCGATGTAGCCGGTCGGACGCTCGCCCTCGGCAGGACCCGACCAATCCTTAAGCGCGCCGGCCCATGCAAGCTCATCAAATACACGCGCGCAATCCTCGGCACCGCTCACCACATGAAAACGCAGACGCTGAGCATTGGCGCCGCAGGGAGCCAGGTGCGCCAGTTCCGCCAGCTCGAGCAAAAACTCGCGCGGCACGCGCATGGACTCGTCAAAACGGCGGCACGTACGGGCGCGGCGGACCAGCGCGTCAAACGTGTCCAGGCCAAGCTTTTCGCAACCCTGCTTTGCCATCGACTCGGCGCTTACCGGCGCCGCGGGAACAGCTTCGTTCATAAGACCCCCAATAAAAGCCAATTGTTCTTAAGAAAATCTAACCTAAAACGTAGGCAATTACACACAGCGGCGCAATGTTCCACACCTGTTGAATATTCCGCATCCAAACGGGAACAAAGGTAACAATTCGGGAAGATGAGGCTCCCATTCGCCCTTCCCGCCCCACGCGACGGCGCCCTTGGGCGATACTGGTTGCAAGAGCTACGGCTTACGCCGCACGGAAAGGAGACATCATGGGCATCTTTAAGAACGATGACAAGCAATCGAGCGCGTTTGGATTTGACGAGAAAAGCATGGCAGGCAAGGCCGTCAAGGCCGTGCGCTGGATTTACGCCATCACGGGCGTCTTGGCGCTCGTCGCCGGCATCGCACTGCTGTTTGCGCCCGCCAAATCCCTCGTCTTCCTGACGACCGTCTTGGGCATCTACTTTGTGATCACGGCCGCGATCAGGCTGTTTACCGCTGTTTTCGAGCCGCTGCTGCCCACCGGCTGGCGCGTTACGAGCATCATCTCCAACCTGCTCATCATTCTGGGCGGCGTCATAATCCTGCGCAACCAGGCCTTCTCGACCGCGACGCTCACCACGCTCGTGGTGGTCGTCGCCGGCTTTGGCTGGATCGTCGAGGGCGTCATGTCGATTCTGGAATCCGAGCTTTCCGCCAACCGCGCCCTCGCCATCCTGAGCGGCGCGCTCTCCATCATCGCGGGCATGTTCGTGTTTATCTATCCGCTGTGGTCGGCCAAGATGCTCGTCATCTTTAGCGGTGCCGCGCTGCTGGTGTTTGGCGTGACGCTCATTGTTCGCGCCATTCAGTTTGGCAAACTGGTGCGCTAGATGCCAAAGACGCTCTTTATTGACTGT
>CABSMN010000129.1 GCA_902478765.1 uncultured Collinsella sp. | reverse complement strand
TCGTCGGCAGCGTCAGATGTGTATAAGAGACAGTCTGGACACCTGGCTCAAGCGCACGGATGATGTCCTGCACCAAATACTCGCTCGTATCGGGCGTCTGCGGACGACCGGAGAAATGTACCGGCACGCACACCGCGCCGCGACGCGCGAGCATCCAGGTCGCCACCGGAGAATCGATACCCGACGACAGCAGCGTCACGACCTTGCCGGCAGAACCCACCGGCAGACCGCCCACGCCGCGCTCGGAGCGTGCGTACACGTAAACGCTACCCTGGACCACCAGTACGTGCACCATCGCATCGGGGTCGTGCATTTGAACCTTTTTATCGGGGAAGGCCTCACACAGCACCTCGCCCACCTGACGATTGATGTCAATCGAGGTGAGCTCAAAGTCAGTATTGGAGCGCTTGGCGTGCACCTTAAACGAATCGAAGGAGCCAAACTCGCGCAGCGCCTTCACGGCGGCGGCGCAGTACTCCTGCGGGTCGCGATTGGTGTGATACGCCAAAGACACACGAGCAACGCCGGGAACGGTGCGAATGACACGCGCCGCCTCGTCAGCCTGATGCTCGTTAAAGGTCACGAGGATATAACCGGAAATTCGAGACACGGCATTCACGGAAAAGGCGGCCAAGGCCGCCTTGATGTTATCCATGAGGATATGCTCAAAATGTGCGCGGTTCTTGCCCTTCAGTCCAACCTCGTGATAGTGGACCAGACAGACGCGAGCCGCCATTTAGGCTTCAGCAACCTTGTGGCCGAGCGCCTTCTCGTAACGGGCCTCGTCGTAAGAGATGTCGCCGTCGACAATCTCGTCCATAGCCATCGAGATGGTATCGGCACCGGAAAGCCCGATGGTGATGTCATCGACATCCTGGACGGCAAGCACGCGGTTGTGCTGGCCACGCAGCATGCTATTGATGTCGCAGGCGCGCTTGGAGGCAAGCGAAGCAAGCAGGAAGCGGTTGTGATCGGTCTTCTCCAGAAGATCGTCAATGCAAGGCTTTACAACGGACACGGACCTCAGATCCTTTCATGCATATCGAGAACGCGAACGAGCTCATCGGTCGCGCGGTCGAGATCGTCATTAACCACGACATCGTCGTAGCGGTCGGCAAGGGCAAGCTCATCGGCGGCGTTTGCCATACGCAGCTCAATCGTCTCGGGCGTCTCGGTACCGCGACCGACTAGACGCTCGCGGAGTACCTCAAGCGAAGGCGGCTTGATAAAGATCAGCACGGCCTCGGGGAAACGCTCCTTGACCTGCAGGGCACCCTGGACATCGATCTCCAAGATGAGAGACGAACCAGAGGCGAGCTTGGATGTGACCTCGCTCACCAACGTGCCGTAGCAGTTACCGTGGACCTCGGCCCACTCAACAAACTCACCGTTTGCCACGCGGCGGTCGAACTCTTCTCGCGTCAGAAAAAAGTAGTTGACGCCGTCGACCTCACCTTTGCGTGGTGCTCGCGTGGTAGCCGAAACCGTCAGGCCCAGGTTCGAGCGGCGCTCGCGCACACGAGTGACGAGCGTACCCTTGCCTGCGCCTGACGGTCCAGAAATCACAAAGAGCTTGGAATCCTGAGCGCTCACTTATTTGGTCAGCTGCTCGAGGAGCTGCTCGCGCTGACGGACGCCGAGGCCCTGGACGCGACGGGTAGCGGAGATACCGAGCTCCTCCATGATCTTGGCGGCCTTGGCCTTGCCATAACCAGGAAGAGACTCGATGAGGGTGGAAACCTTCATGCGGGAAGCGATGGGGTCATCGGAGTTGAGCACGGACTCGAGGGACTTCTCGCCCTTCTTGATCTGCTCGCGAAGCTCAGCGCGGGCGTGACGTGCGGCAGCAGCCTTCTCAAGAGCCTGCTTGCGCTGCTCATCGGTAAGCTGAGGGAGTGCCATTCGTACCTCCAAGTAGTTGGGTTATATCTGATTCAATAATTGGCATTTTAGCACGTAGAACGTACAAAATGCCCAATCGCGGCTCCATAGGTTAGACGATACCCGCAAAAAGTGCAATATACTGCGCCCAAAGTTAAGCCCCTGACCTGCGATTCCACACAAAGGATGGGAAAGTTTACGCAGGCACAGGGGCTATTTTGTGCTAATGAGACCCAAAAGTGGTGACTTAGGGGAATCTTTTACGCGACGTTTTCGACCAGCTCGGCGACGATGGCGTCAAAGGCGGCAACCGGATCGTCGGCGCCGGTGATGGGACGGCCCACCACAATATGACTTGCGCCGCGCTCGATAGCCTGGGAAGGCGTCGCCACGCGGGACTGGTCACCAAGGGCGGCACCCACCGGACGCACACCCGGAGTCACGATCAGGGCATCAGGACCCAGCAGCTCACGCATGTCGTGAGCCTCCATCGGCGAGCACACGATGCCATCAATGCCGTTGGCCTGAGCGAGCTTTGCCAGGCAGGCGGCCTCCTCGGCCACGGGCGACTCGACGCCAATCTCACTCAAGGCATCCTGATTCATGCTCGTGAGTACGGTGATGGCGACGAGCTTGGCGCGGTCCTCGCGCGCCTCCTCGGCACCCTCACGGCAGGCAGCGAGCATGGCGCCCGAACCCAAGCCGTGGACCGAAAGCAGGTCGGCACCGGCAAGCGAAGCCGAGCGGGCGGCGCCGCGAACCTGATGCGGAATATCATGAAACTTAAGGTCGAGAAAGACCTTAAAGCCAAGGTCCTTAAAGGTCTTGACGATCTGGGGACCCTCAGCGTAATAGAGCGTCATGCCAACCTTGAGCCAGGCGGCATGGCCCGAAAGCTCGTGGGCAAGCTCGAGCGCACGCTCACGGTCGCAGTCGAGGGCGACGATTACGCGGTCGCGGGCATCGGTCTCTAGCATTCGAAAGCACCCACCAGTTCGTTGATGTCCTTTACGCCCTGGGACTCAGCCCAGGCCTCGAGCTCGTGCGCGATCTTAATCGAGGCGCACGGATCGACGAAGTTGGCCATGCCGACCGACACGCAGGTGGCGCCGGCCAGAATAAACTCGGCCGCATCTTCGCCCGTCATGACGCCGCCGACACCGTTGATGGGGATATCGACGGCCTGGGCGACCTCCCAGACCATGCGCACGGCGATGTGGTGACACAGCGGGCCCGAAAGGCCACCCTTGGGCTTGGCCACGCGGGACTTGCGAGTGTGCACGTCAATAGCCATGCCCTGGATGGAGTTGATGACCGAAAGGCCGTCGGCGCCGGCGGCCTCGAGAGCCTTGGCAATCTCGGCAACGTTAACCGGCGCCATCTTTACGAACAGCGGCTTATCGGTCACCTTGCGGCAGGCAGCCATAACGGAAGAGGCGCCCTCGGGCGTGGAGCCCATGGCGGCACCGCCGGCGGCGATATTGGGGCAGCTCACGTTGATCTCGTAGCCGGCAGCCCAGGGGCACAGCTCGACATACATCTCGAGTGCGCGGACAAACTCGTCAACGGAGTGGCCGGCAACCTGACAGATGACCTGGCAGCCGTCCTTGGACAGCTGTTCGAGCCACGGACCGGACTCGCGAGCAAAGGCGGCCACGCCGGGGTTCTGAAGGCCCACGGAGTTGATCATACCGCCGGGAATCTCGGCCATGCGGGGCGCGGGGTTGCCGGGCCAGGGCTCGGCAGCGCAGCCCTTGGTGGTGATGGCGCCCAGCTGGGAAACATCAAAAAAGTTCTGGAACTGCCAGCCGTAGCCAAAGGTACCGGCTGCGGTGTTGATGGGGTTCTGCATCTTGACGCCGCCGAAATCGACGGCCATGTTCACGGTACCCACTAGAAGACCACCACCTTGGAAGCATCGAACACGGGGCCGCACATGCAAGCACCCTTCATACCGTCGACCGTCTCGACATTGCAGGTGTTGCAGGCGCCAAAGCCACAACTCATCATGCGCTCAAGCGACACCTCGCAGAACGCACCGGCCTCGGCGGCAGCGGCGGCGACTTTCTTCATCATGACAGCGGGGCCGCAGCTGGCCACATAGTCGTAGCCACCCTCGCCGAGCAGCTCGGCTGCCGGGTCGGTGCAAAAACCGTGCGTGCCCAGCGTGCCATCATCGGTGCACACGTTAACCGTGGCGCCCAGCGCGCGGAACTCATCGACACCCACGGCCTTGGAAGCGGTGCCAAAGCCCAGGCACACGTCAACATCCACGCCCTGCTCGGCAAGCTTGCCGGCAAGGCACAGCACGGGCGGAACACCGATGCCGCCCGCAACGAGCAGCGCCTTCCTGGTGCCCTCGGGCACAAGCCAGCCGCGGCCGCCAGGGCCCAGCAGATTAGAGGTGGAGCCGGGAGCCATCTGCGACAGACGACGGGTGTCGTCGCCCACGACGGCGTACCACAGCTCGACGGTACCGGCCTGGGCGTCGGCGCGATAGAAGCTCAGGGGCACGCGAAGCAGCGAGGACGCATCGCCGGGCACGGCAATGTTCACAAACTGACCGGGCTTGAGCGCACTTGCAAGCTTGGGGGCCGAGATGACGAGCGAGAAGACGCCGTCGGCGATCTCCTGGTTCGAGACGACCTCGAAGTCGTGCATGCGTGCAGTGGAAGGTGTGGGCATAGACGCTCCAATCCCCCATGCGGTTGCATGGTCAAAACGAACAGAAAGCGCGGCACCGCAAGGGCACCGCGCACAAAAGCGATAAGGCTATGCTAGCAGATGCAGCCGTCGGCGAGCGTCTGCTTGCCGCCGACAAACACATCGGTGGCACGACCGGTAAGCGTGCGACCGGCGAAGCCGGAGTTCTCGGCACGCGACTCGTAACCGTCCTCGCCGACCGTCCAGGTTGCGGTGGGATCGAACACGGTCAGGTCGGCAATG
>CABSMN010000128.1 GCA_902478765.1 uncultured Collinsella sp. | reverse complement strand
CTAGCTTCGTCGGCAGCGTCAGATGTGTATAAGAGACAGATGCCTCATCGAACTCGGAGCGATCGGAATCCAGCAGATAGGCAGCGACCACGGTATCGAAGATACGCGTGGAATCGGCAGCGAGCGGATCCATGAGCTCGGGCTCGGAAGAATCGATGGGCGAAAGCTCGTGCAGCAGCGCCTTCATATCCGGGCTCGCCACACGGCCCTCCATAAACAGGCGCGCAAGTACGCCGGCGATCACGCCGTGGACGAAGTTGAAGCCCTCAACCTCAGCCGCCGCACCGCTGTCGCCCTCCTCGAGCGCAAACAGGCCCTTGGACGTCGCCAACCACAGCGTGCGCGTCAGTCCAAAGAGCGCGCCCTCTTCCTTGTCGTCGTCCACCACGGCGGCGACCCACTCGCCCGCCTCGATCGCACGGGCAACCTCGGACGCCACGGCAGCAAGCGCCTCGGCATCGCCGGCAGCGGTGCGCTCAATCGTGGGCATCTCAAACGTTCTAGTAGCGGCAGCAGCGCCACCCTCGTCACCGATCAGTGCCAAGAAACGGTTCTGCATGGCGGTGATACCAAGCGTACCCAGCGCCGCGGAAACCTCATCGGCAGAAAACGCCGGGAAGGATGTTTCGTCAAAGTCGAGCTCGACGGGCGCATCGGTGCGAATGGTTGCGACCTTGCGGCTCAGCAGCGCATCGTCGATGTGCGCACGCAGGTTCTCGCCCATCTTGCCCTTGACCTCGTCAGCATGCGCGATGACCTCGTCAAGGCTGCCGTACTGCGCGATGAGCGCACTCGCCTTTTTGGGGCCGATGCCCGGTACGCCGGGAATGTTGTCCGACGTATCGCCCTTCAGACCGTAAAAATCGGGCACGAGCGCCGGCGTGATGCCGTGATACAGGTCGTCCACGCTCTCGGGCGTCATGATCGCCACGTCGGACAGGCCCTTGCGAGTCGAGACCACGTTGACGTGCTCGGTCACGAGCTGATACATGTCGCGGTCGCCGGTCACCAGCAGCATGTCGCAGCCGGCCTCCTCGCCCAGGCGCGCCATGGTTCCCAGGATATCGTCGCCTTCCCAGCCCTCGGACTGCAAAATGGGCACGTTGAGCGCGGCGAGCAGCTCCTTGATCATGGGGAACTGCGCGTGCAGGTCGGGGTCCATGGGCGGGCGCTGCGCCTTGTACTGCGGCAGCATCTCCATACGCACGCGCGGCTTGCCCTTGTCAAACGCCACGACAACGCCGTCGGGATTAAAGGCATCGATCATCTTGAGGAACATGTTCAGAAAACCAAAGATCGCGTTGGTGGGGCGACCGTCCGGCGCGTTCATGGTCGGCGGCACGGCGTGGAAGGCGCGATGCATGAGCGAGTTGCCGTCGATGACGGCAAAGGTACGGCGCTTTTCAGACATATTGAATACCTCGCTTTGGGCTGGGCACGGTTTGCTCACACCAGTTTACACGCTCCCCGCCCCGCGGCCACCGCACATCAGGCTTCCCTGCCGCCGCGGGCCCGCGCGTGATACGATGGCTCACGGTACATCAACCAGCACGATCGATCCGAAAGGAGCCTGCGTCATGGAGCGTCCCTGCGCATGGAAAAAGTACACGCCACAGCAGATCGAGGAGCTCGAGGAGCTTTGCCGCGGCTATAAGCAGTTTTTGAGTGAGAACAAGACCGAGCGCCTGTGCGTCAAGGCCGGTATCAAGATGGCCGAGGAGGCGGGCTACGTCAATCTGGAGACCGTGATCGCCGAGGGCCGCGCGCTCAAGGCCGGCGACAAGGTGTACGCCGCCAACCACGGCAAGGACCTCATGCTCGTCAACCTGGGCACCGCCCCGCTCGAGCAGGGCTTTAACATCCTGGGCGCCCACGTGGACTCGCCGCGCCTGGACCTCAAGCAGAACCCCGCCTTCGAGGCCGGCGACATGGCTTATCTCGACACGCACTACTATGGCGGCGTCAAGAGCTACCACTGGGTCGCTTCCCCGCTCGCACTCGTGGGCGTCATCTGCAAAAAGGACGGCACCACCGTCGACATCAACATCGGTGACAAGGCCGACGACCCGGTCTTTACCATCTCCGACCTGCTGATCCACCTCTCGAGCGAGCAGATGGCCAAGCCCGCCAAGGACGCCGTCGACGCCGAGATCCTCGACGTGATCGTGGGCGGCCGCCCCGTCAAGTTTGACGAGGACGACAAGGACGCTCCCAAGGAGCCCGTCAAGCAGATGTTCCTGGATATCCTCAAGGAGCAGTACGACGTCGAGGAGGAGGACTTCCTCTCCGCCGAGATCGAGGTCGTGCCCGCCGGCCCCGCCCGTGACATGGGCCTCGACCGCTCCATGATTTTGGGCTATGGCCACGACGACCGTGTCTGCGCCTATCCGTCCATGCTCGCCCAGATCGACGTCGCCAACGTGGAGCGCACGAGCATCACACTCATCGTCGACAAGGAGGAGATTGGCTCCGTAGGCGCCACCGGCATGACGAGCCGCTTCTTCGAGAACACCGTCGCCGAGATCATGACGCTCGCCGGCGAGGACAGCCCGCTGGCCCTGCGCCGCGCACTCGCCCACAGCCGCATGCTCTCCTCTGACGTGTCCGCCGGCTTCGACCCGGGCTACGCCGGCAAGTTCGAAACCAAGAACGCAGCCTTTATGGGTCGCGGCCTGTGCTTTAACAAGTACACGGGCAGCCGCGGCAAGGGCGGCTCTAACGACGCCGACGCCGAGTATGTGGCCCTCATCCGCGACATCATGGACGAGGCGGGCGTTGACTTCCAGACCTGCGAGCTCGGCCGCGTCAACGCAGGTGGCGGCGGCACCATCGCCTACATCATGGCCAAGTACGGCATGAACGTCATCGACTCCGGTGTTGCCGTCCTGTCCATGCACGCCCTGTGGGAGGTCGCTAACAAGGCCGATATCTACGAGGCCTATCGCGGCTACAAGGCCTTCATCGAGCGCGCGTAACCAACCCTTCATCAGTTGCGGTGAAATACGGACTAAACTGGCCCATAAACGGCAAAACAGACCGTATTCCACCGCAACTTTCTTTTTGGCAGAGGAGAGTCCATGCTGCAGGTCATCATTTCGCCCGCCAAGCAGATGCGCGCGGCCCAAGATGCTTTTGAAGTCCTGGGCATTCCACCTTTTGCGCACGAGACGGCTCGCCTCCACCGCACACTGCTAGATATCGAACGAAATGAAGGCAGCGGCGGCCTGCAGGCGCTATGGAACGTGAGTGACAAACTGCTGGGGCCTTGCCTCAACACCCTGCATGAGTTCGGGCCCATCCTGAAAAACGGCGATCTCGACAATCCCGCACTCGCCTGTCACCTCTCCCCTGCCGTCATGTCCTACCACGGCATTCAATACCAGAGCATGGCGCCCGAGGTGATGGATTCCGCGCAGCTCGCATGGCTGCAAAGCCACCTGTGGATCCTCTCCGGCCTCTACGGGTGCGTTCGCCCCTTTCATGCCGTCGAACCATATCGGCTGGAAATGGGCGCGAAGCTCGCCGTTGACGATGCCCGAGACCTCTATGCGTTTTGGAGCGACAAGCTCGCGCGGGCTATCGCCCCGGCAGGCTCAAACACCACGATCGTCAACCTCGCCAGCGTAGAGTACGCCAAAGCCGTTCTGCCCCATCTCGCGGGCGACGCCACGGTCGTCACGTGCCTCTTTGGCGAAGGCATCCGCAACGACAAGCCCATCCAGCGCTCGACCGCCAGCAAAAAGGCACGTGGTTCCATGGTGCGCTGGATGGCAGAAAACAAGCTCGAGGATGTAAGCGGGCTCACCGCGTTTGACGTTGGTTATCGTCACTTTCCCGAGCTTTCAAATAAGAACACTTTGGTCTTCCTGAACGAACAGACCTTGTAGGACCACCGCTACTTTTGAATGTGCTGCCTAGGCACGGCGTCTATTCCGCCAAGCCGTCGGCTTTGGCAACTTCGTTTGTCGAGCCATCTTGGTAGGTAATCTTAACGTGCTCTACCTCGGACACCGCAACACCCGATGGGGGCTCCAAGCGCCATTCCGTCAGCGCGATATCCATAGTCGTAGGCACGTCGCCCTGATTCTTGAGCTTCACCGTCAGCGTTTTGAGCGCCGCATCATACGTCACGCGTTCGATTTCCTCACCAGGAATAGACCCACCGCTCAGCTGAAGCTGGACAAATCCATCGCGCGAATACCAATAGTCGCCCGGCGCGGCAACGGTATTGCCGCCCGTAACCTTCACTGTCATGATCGGCAGGGCATCGTCGGCCTCGAACTCCCATGCAGCGCCGCCGTGACCGCCAAACGTCCAGATACAAAAGGCAATCACCAGCACGGCAAGCACCGCAAAACCAATCGCGACAAGGCCATGGTGCGCACGGCTTTCCTCGGCCGATACATCCCATTGCGTCTCTCGATATAGATGCTTCTCTTCCATGTTCGCCTCCCCATGGGCATGCTGATCGCGTCAATCGTACCCATTCAGGCTATACTTGAGCCCATTACATAAACGGGGAGCTTGCAGGACAAGACGGCAGGCTGAGACTGGGCGCGCCCGCCCTGACCCGCAAACCTGATATGGGTAATGCCAACGAAGGGAGCCGTGCCAATGAGCACACAGACCGAGCCCAAGCTCGTCACGCAAATCGACTTCGCCCGCGCCGGGCAGATCACGCCGCAGATGAAGGAAGTCGCCGAGCGCGAGCATCGCGACCCCGAGTACATCCGCGAGCGCGTGGCCGACGGCCGCATCGCCATTCCCGCCAACATCGTGCACATCAAAAAAGGCATGCGCGCCTTTGGTGTCCTGTCTCTTATACACA
>CABSMN010000127.1 GCA_902478765.1 uncultured Collinsella sp. | reverse complement strand
CCGCGTCTATTTTAATTAACTGCTTTGAGCAAACAGTAAAATGCTACTATCTAACTTGCACGTAAGAAAGCAGATTAACGGTTAAGGCTAAGAAGTGGCAGGTATGTCGGAAGCAACTAGGACTCGCACGCATGCGCCCGAGGTTAGGCAGCGCGCCGTCGAGATCCTCCAAGAGGGGGTCGGTCATCGCGCCCTCGCCGCGGAGCTTGGCATTCCCCAGGCCACGGCTCGTCAGTGGGCCCGCGCGTATGCCGTAGGCGGTGCCGACGCCGTTCTCAACGCCGGTTCGCATCATCACACCTATTCGTACGAAGTTAAGCTCGCCGTGGTCAAGGACCGCTTGGAAAACGGCTTAACGGTTCGCGAGGCCATGATCAAGCACAAGATTCCCAGTGAGTCTTCGGTCAAGGCTTGGTGCCGCCAGTATCGCGAGAGCGGTGAGTCCGCGCTGGTTGATAAGCCGCGCGGTCGCAAGCCGCGCGTTAAAAAGGCGGAATAGCGAACGGGATGGTGCGCCCACAGGGGCGCATTTTTCTTGCCGCGCCAACTTTTTGGACCGTCGTGAGCCTACTGGAACATCCTCCAAAGTGGTTAATAAACCGCGCGCAGTGGCCCGTGCGCCCGCCGCCGCGATAGGGGGAGCGTCGCCTCTCTGCTCCAAAGCGGACAGACTCGTTACCCCGTACGCCTAAAACTCCCCAGTTGACCGAAAACCCGCCGCCGCTACTCCTCAACTGAGCTATAACGTTAAACAATTGCAGCGTTTTTGCATGGGGGAGTGATGGTATGACGCTACTGTATTTCCTTACCCTGTTTCCGCTGGTACCGGCGCTGGGCATGCTGCTCGCGCGCGGTGACCGCGCCCGCGATGCGGCAGGGCTTGTAGGCTCTGGCATCATTATGGCGGTGACGGTTGTAGTCGCCGTCATGTTTTTTGGCACGGGCCCGCAGAGCTTCGAGGTTGCCCCCGGCACCTCGCGTGTGCTCTCGATCATCAGCTCCGTCATCGACGTGATCCTGTGCGCCGTCATCCTGTACAACGCGCGTAAATATAAGAGCACGCTCACCACGGTGCTCGGCGTGGTGCAGCTGGTGGGTTCGGTTGCCTTCGCTGCCATGACGCTGCCCGCGGCCGAGGTTGTCACCGCCACGCCGCTCTACCTGGATTACATGAGTGTGATCATGGTGCTTGCCGTCGGCATTGTCGGCAGCCTTATCTGCGTGTACGCCCTGGGCTACATGAAGGACTTCCAGGCCCACGACGAGCACGAGGCAGCGCTGCGCGGGCAGGCGGCGCCCGACCGACGCCCGCAGTTCCTGGCGCTTATGTTCCTGTTCCTCTCGGCCATGTTCGTCATCGTGACAAGCGACAACCTTGAGTGGCTGTTCTGTGGCTGGGAAATCACCACCGTGTGCTCGTTCCTCATGATTGGCTACACGCGCACGCCCGAGGCCATAAAAAACGCTTTCACCCAGATCATCCTCAACATGCTGGGCGGCATCGCGTTTTTGGCCGGACTCATGTACCTGCACGTTAACGGCATGCCGCTGACCATCTCGGGCATGATCGAGCTTTCCAGCGCCGGAACCGCGCAATCCGCGCTGCTGGTGATGCCGGTCCTGTTGCTGTCGCTTGCCGCGCTCACCAAGGCCGCACAGATGCCGTTCCACACTTGGCTATTGGGTGCCATGGTTGCCCCCACGCCCACGAGCGCTCTGCTGCACTCGTCCACCATGGTCAAAGCCGGCGTGTTCCTGATGGTCAAGCTCAGCCCGCTCTATGCCATCTATCCCGTGACCGGCTTTATGGTCACGAGCGTGGGTGCCATCACGTTTTTGCTTGCTGCCCTCATGGCCATCTCGCAGAGCAACGCCAAACGCGTGCTCGCGTACTCCACCATTTCCAACTTGGGCCTCATCAGTGCCTGCCTGGGTGTCGGCGCGCCCGAGGCCGTATGGGCGGCCATCTTTCTGATCCTGTTCCACACGGTGGCAAAGTCGCTGCTGTTCCTGTGCGTGGGCACGGCCGAGCATCATATCGGCAGCCGCGATATCGAGGACATGGACGGTATGTTCAGCCGCATGCCGCACCTGACGCGTCTGATGATGCTGGGCATCATGGGCATGTTTGTGGCGCCGTTTGGCATGCTCGTGTCCAAGTGGGGCGCCCTGGTGGCGTTCGCGCAGACTGGCAACGTGCTCATGATCATGGTGCTGGCCTTTGGCTCGGCCGCGACGTTCTTCTTCTGGGGCAAGTGGCTTGCCAAGCTTTCGGGCGTCGACCCCACGGCTCAAAACGTTGAGGTCAATGTCCATAAGACCGAATGGATGGCCCTCAACACCATCGCCGCGCTGCTGATTCTGTGCTGCGTGGCGTTTCCGGTTATCTCGAGCGGTTTGGTGTCGCCTTACTTGGCCATGGTGTTTGGCCGCGTGCCGTACGTTATCGGCAAGGACGCCATGTATCTGATGGTGGTTATCGTGGCGTTTATCGCCGTGGTGCTGCTGACTTCATTCCGCGTGAGCAACAAGCCGCACGTCAACGTGTACCTTTCGGGTGTGGGAACCGACAAATATCGCCATTTCCGCGGCTCGATGGGACACGAGGTGAAGGCCGAAAAGCGCAATTGGTACTCGGAGGACGCCCTTGGCGAGAAGCGTATTGGCCCCGCGGGTAGCGTCGTGTGCTGCAGCATTATCTTTTTTGCGCTGCTGTGTTGCGCGTGGATTGGGCCCGAGAGACTTGCCATGAGCGCGCCCTCGGTGTTGCGCGGCAAGTATTTTGAAGGTTCGGGCGTCGTGGGCATTTTTATTGGCACCGTGGCATTTGCCTTGCTGGCGCCGCTTGTGGGCGGCCTGATCGACGGCGTTGACCGCAAACTTTCGGCCCGCATGCAGGGCCGCGTGGGCCCCTGCCTGCTGCAGCCCTTCTACGACGTTGCCAAGCTGCTGCGCAAGGCCCCCGCCAGCGTAAACACCATGGACGATACCTACATGGCGTGCGCGCTCATCTTTACCGTGGTGGGCGGCGGCATCTTTGTGTCGGGTTCCAACACGATGTTGTGCTCCTTTATGGTGACGCTCGCCGCGATCTTTGTGGTGCTGGCGTCCGCCTCGACGCAAAGCCCGTTTGCCCAGGTCGGCGCCGACCGCGAGCTGCTGCAGGTTATGAGCTACGAGCCCGCCGTTCTGCTGATGAGCGTGGGCCTGTATCTTGCCACCGATAGCTTTGATTCCATCGCCGTGACGGGGCAGTCGGCCCCCATCATCGTGTACAGCGCGCCCATTTTCCTCGCGCTGCTTGCGGTGCTTACCATCAAGCTGCGCAAGTCGCCGTTCGATCTTTCGTACTCGCATCACGCGCATCAGGAGATCGTCCAGGGCGTCGCCACCGAGATGAGCGGCGGCACGCTGGCCAAGATGACCCTCATGCACTGGTGTGAGACCGTGCTGTTTTTGATGTGGGTGGGCATGTTCTTTGTTTGGGACAACCCCGTGAGCTGGGTTGTAGCCCTGGTCGTGATGGCCGCGACGTATTTTGTCGAGGTCCTGATCGACAACACCTTCGCACGCAGCACCTGGCGCAGCTGCTTTAAGCTCGGCTGGGGTGTGGCGTTGGTGTTTGGCCTGCTCAACCTTATGCCCATCCTCGTCGACGTGTTTATTTAGGAGGCGGCATCCATGGATCATAAAATGTCGCGCTCGCCGTGGGTTATTCATTACGACGGCTCGAGCTGCAACGGATGCGATATCGAGGTGCTGGCCTCGCTCACGCCGCTGTTCGATGCGGAGCGCTTTGGCGTGGTCAACACCGGCAACCCCAAGCATGCGGACATCTTTTTGGTGACGGGTTCGGTCAATGCGCAGAATCTGCCCGTCGTGCGCCAGATCTACAACCAGATGCTCGAGCCCAAGTGCGTGGTGGCCTGCGGTATCTGCGCGTGTTCGGGCGGTGTGTTCCGCGATGCCTATAACGTGATCGGCGGCGTGGACCGCGCAATTCCCGTGGACGTGTACGCGCCCGGGTGCGCCATTCGTCCCGAGACCGTGATCGACGCCATCGTTGAGGCGTGCGGCATCCTGGACCAGAAGGAGGCCGTGATGCGTGCTGGCGGCGATCCGCTCACCGTGGGCGGAGCCGCAACCTGGGACGGTGGCGTTGAGCTGGGCGAGGACGGGTTTGTGGCCGCTGCGGAGGCCGGGGCTGATGGCGGCGGTGTCGACGCAGGCGCCGCTGCTGACGGCACGTCCGACGAGCCCGCCGCTGCAAAGGAGGCCGAGTAATGCAAAAGGCAATCTATACCACCGTCGGGATCGATGAGCTGCTGCCGCATGTGCAGGCGCTCAAGGGCGCTGGCGCGCGCTTTGTGCAGATGCACGCCGAGCGCTGCGTAGACGATGGCTCGTATCGCCTGGTCTATACGTTTATCAACGTCCGCTCCGCGCAGGAACAGATTGCGCAGGACGGTAGCTATGCGTTCGAGAATCTGGTGGTCGAGGGTATCGACCAGTACCAGGAGATCCCGTCCATCAGCTCGTACTATCCGGCTGTGTTCCCGTTTGAGAACGAGGCACACGACCTGTTCGGCCTTGCCATCACCGATATGCAAATCGACTTTAAGGGCTTTTTCTACCAGGTCTCGACCGCCGAACCTATGAGCGTGATCACGCCCGAGGTGAAGGCTGCGCGCGAGAAGGCCATGAAGGTTCGCGCCGCTGCCGAGGCCAAGGCGCGCAAGGCCGCGGCTGAGAAGGACGCTGCGGCTGCTGCGGGGGAGGGTGCCGCCGGCGCTGGCGATGCTGCGGGCGCTGCCGCTGCTCAGCCCGCTGCG
>CABSMN010000126.1 GCA_902478765.1 uncultured Collinsella sp. | reverse complement strand
GCGCCGACACGCGCCGGTTACCTTTAATGGATATGAGGTGAATGGGGCGATTATTTTGCTATACTCTCTCCGCACGGGCGATTGGCGCAACGGTTAGCGCAGGTGCTTTACACGCACAAGGCTGGGGGTTCGAATCCCTCATCGCCCACCACCGATTTGGAAACGGTCCTCGAAAGGGGACCGTTTTTTGTTTGGGCCCATTTCATGGGATTCGAACCCGCAAGGGTGCGGAGCTGAGGAAACGCGAAGCGTTTTCCAGCGCAGCACGCGAGGACCGTAGGCCCGAAGCGAGAGCGGGCGGCGTCAGCCGCACGCGGACATCCCTCATCGCCCACCACTGAGTTGTTAGGCCTCCAGCGATGGAGGCCTTTCCTTTTTGGGCCCAGTGCAGAGGGATTCGAACCCGCCAGCACGTCCGTCACAAAGGCCGTGGCCAAAAAATGGCAAAAATGAGTACTGTTACTAATTTTGTAGCAGCGATTTTTGGGTTTCGCTGGGTAAATCTAGCCCTGAATCAGCGATTTGAAGCCTTTGCTAGCTGTTTCCCCATTAACATAACTGAACATGTGTGGTCTAACTAATCCTAGATAGTCGGTTTCATATGAGATTCAGCTGGTGACAGTACTCACATTTGGCATTTTTTGTCCAAAGGCTCTCCTGGCCATTGCAGATTTGTGGCAAATCGGGCTCCAGACCGCTGAATCATGCCACATAGGGCACGTCCGCAGTCCGGAACCCGGTCAAAGTTAAGTTATTTCGCTGTGTTAGGCCAAAACGTCCGACAGGATCTCGATCAGACTGTCCACGTCGGATTCCTCGCAGACGAGCGGCGGCAGGAAACGCAGCGTATGGGCACCCGTAGCGTTAATCACGGCACCAGCCCCCAATGCACGGGCCACAACGTCGTGTGCATCACCCGCAGTATCGTCCAGATCGCAGCCGAGCATCAAGCCGCGGCCACGCACCTCGGTCACGTTCGGCAGCTTGGCGAGCTTTGCCTCCATATAGGCGCCTACCTTGGCAGCGTGGTCGGCATAATCGCCGCGCACGAGTGCGGAGAGCGTCGCGGCACACGCCGCGATGGCCAAGCAGCTACCGCCAAACGTCGAGCCGTGGTCGCCCGACTTAAACACGTCGGCAATCTCCTTCTTTGCTACGACGGCACCCATGGGCACGCCATCAGCAATGCCCTTGGCAAGGCTCATGATGTCGGGTTCCACGCCATAGGCTTGGAATGCAAACGGCTTGCCGCAGCGGAAGATGCCGCACTGGACCTCGTCGGCGATAAGCACGGCGCCCACTTCGTGTGCCAGGTCGCGCGCTGCCGCCATAAACTCCTCGGTCATGGGGTGCACACCGCTCTCGCCCTGAATCGGCTCGAGCATCACGGCGCAAATTTCGCCCCCCAGCTGCTTAAAGATCGCACGCAGTTCATCGATATCGTTGGGCGTGCAGGCCACAAAGCCACCCGGCAGCGGGCGGAAACTATCCTGCAGCCAATCCTGCATGGTGGCGGCAATGGTCTCGAGCGTACGGCCGTGGAAGCCGCCGCGCATGCACACGATAGTGTTGCCGCCGTTACCGGCACGCTTGGCGTACAGGCGCGCGAGCTTCATCGAGCCCTCGTTGGCCTCGGCGCCGGAGTTGGCAAAGAAGGTCTCCCAAACCTGCTCATCCGCAGCCGGGGCACCAAGAGCAGCTGCCGTGGTCTCATCGCCGGCGGCAATGGCATCGGCAAGCACGCGTGCACCATCTAAGTCGTCGTTGGCAAGCTTGGACAGCAGCGCCGCGACCTGTCCACGCTGCTCGATGTAGAAGTAATTGGAGACATGCATGAGCTTTTTGGTCTGTGCCTCGAGCGCCGAGAGCACAGCCGGGTCGCCATGACCTAGGCTGCACACGCCGATGCCGGCAAGAAAGTCGAGGTACTCACGACCATCGTCGCCGGTGAGCTTCATGCCGTGACCCTCGACAAACTCGACCGGAGAGCGGCCAAAGGTATGCATAACGTAATGGGATTCAAGCGATTGCTGAGCTGCAAGTGACATGGGATGCCTTTCGTTGAGCGCCGAACGGCGCAGGCCTATGGGTGCAGAAATGGGGCGGCTGCGGGTCAGTTAGACCGTCTGAAGCTTCTCGACCTCGTCGAGGTTCTCGGTCAGACGCGCAGCAAACGTCGAAAGCGGATGCGGATGCGTATCGAACTCGTAAGCCGTCTCGGTGGAATGGATCACGGTGCCGACGCCGGCATCGGTCAGCAGCTCCAGCAGCAGCGAATGCGGCGTGGTGCCGTTGATGATGTGAGCGCGAAATACGCCGCCGGCAAGCGCATCGACGGCCGCGCGCAGCTTGGGAATCATGCCCTTATCGACCTCGCCGCCGTAGAGCATTTCGTTAACCTCGTCGAGTGTTAGGTTGGAGATGAGTGAGTCTTTATCGCTAAAGTCCTTGTACAGGCCGTCGACGTCGGTCAAAAAGATCGCCTTGTGCGCGTGGAGCGCTGCCGCAACGGCACCGGCGGCGGTATCGGCGTTGATGTTGAAGAAACCGCCGTCCTCCCCCGCCGCGACGGTAGCGATAACGGGGATGTACTCGCTATCGAGTAAGCGCTCGATATAGTCGGTGTTAACGTGCGTCACTTTGCCCACGCGACCGAGCTCGGGGTCGAGCGGCTCGGCGATGAGCGTGCCAGCATCGCTGCCCGACACGCCCACGGCCAGGTTGCCGTGGTGGTTGATGGCGGCAACCAGCTCCTGGTTAACCTTGCCGCCCAGCACCTCGCGCACGATATCCATAGTCGCCGGCGTGGTCACGCGCTGGCCGTTCTTAAACTCGACGGGGATGTCGTAGTGGCTCAGCGCCTCGTTGATGGCCTTGCCGCCACCGTGCACGATAACAGGGCGCATGCCGATGATCTTGAGCAGCACGATGTCGCTCATCACGTCGCGGCGCAGCTGCTCATCAACCATGGCGGCTCCGCCATATTTGATAACAACCGTCTTACCGGTCAGGTTCTTAATCCACGGCAGCGCTTCGAACAGCAGCTGCGCGGTTGCTTCGTTGGATTCGTTCGAACGACAATCGCGTGCGAATTTCATAATCTGCCTCGTCTTTCGTATCGTTATCGCGCCGTGCTCCGCTGTCCGCAATCGCGGCAAGATGCGCAGCGTGCCTGGAATCTAGGAACGGTAGTCGCCGTTAATGGAGATGTACTCATGCGTGAGGTCGCAGGTCCACACGGTCGTTGCCGCGTCGCCTGCGCCCAGGTCGGCCGAGATCACGATCTCGGGCGCCTCGAAACGTCGTAGAGCCTCGTCCTCGTCAAAGGGAACAGTCAGACCATCGCGACAGACAGGCATGCCCATCATGTCGATGGAAACGTCTTCCTGATTAAACTTCACGCCGCACTTGCCAAGCGCCATAGCAACGCGGCCCCAGTTGCAGTCGTGGCCGGCGATGCAGGTCTTAACGAGCGGCGAGTTAGCAACGGCACGGGCGGCGATATCGGCCTCCTTGTCGTTGGCGGCGCCGGTAACGTTGACCGTAACAAGCTTGGATGCGCCCTCACCATCGGCGGCGATATTGCGCGCCAGGCTCTCGCACACCTCGTGCACGGCAAATGCCAACTCGTCAAAGGCATCGGAGCCCTCGACGATAGGCTCGGCATCTGCGGCAGCGGCGCCGGAGGCAAGCATGATGCAGGTGTCGTTGGTCGAGGTATCGGAATCGACCGTTACCTTGTTAAAGGTCTGCTTGACGTTCGAGAGCAGCAGGGCATGAAGTGCCGCAGGCTCGACGGGGGCATCGGTGGTGATAACTGCGATCATGGTGGCCATGTTGGGCATGATCATGCCCGAGCCCTTGCACATTCCGCCTATCGTATAGACATTGCCCGCATGACCCGCAGCCTCACTGACGTAGGATACGGCGTACTCCTTGGAGTGCGTGTCGGTCGTCATGATGGCGCGAGCGGCATCGGCGCCACCGTGGGCGGAGAGCGCCTCGTAGGCAGCAGGAATGGCGGTCTCAAACGTGTCGATCGACAGAATCTGGCCAATCACACCCGTGGAGGCAACCAGAATCTGCTGGGGCTCGCAGCCGATGACCTGCGATGCGATGCTGCATGTCTCGCGCGCGCATGCAAGGCCGGTTTCACCCGTGGCGGCGTTGGCATTGCCAGAGTTGATCGAAACACCGGCGATGATACCGTAGCCCTTGTCGGCACCGCCTAGGTTGGCACGGCTCACCTGCACGGGTGCCGCGCAAAAGCGGTTGGTCGTAAACACGCCGGCGCCGGGACAGGGTTTATCGGGCATGACGAGCGCATAGTCCAAGCGCTCGGGATTCTTCCGGAATCCCGCATGGATGCCTGCGGCCTTAAAGCCGGCCGCTGCCGTAACGCCACCCTCGACGGCGCGAATCTTGATATCAATCAGGTCGGTATTCATCGTCTTTATGACTCCTTATGTCAAACAAAAAACGGACATCGGTTGGTGCGCCATGCCAGTCGTGATCATGAGACCAGCTTAAGAGTGGCGCCCCATTCGATGCCCGACTACCAAATCGTTAACAATCGAATGTGCTACACCGGGCACGCCACTGTGGGCAAGCCTCGTCGCTCGTCAAAGCCAAAGACGATATTGGCGCACTGGACTGCTTGGCCCGCAGCGCCCTTGCACAAATTGTCGATAGCACCCGTCGCCACCAGCACGCCCGCGCGCTTGTTGAGCGCGAGGCCAATCTGGGCAGCGTTGGTGCCGACGACCGAAGCCGTCTTGGGCTGCTGGCCGGCATCGAGCACGCGCACAAAGGTGCGACCGGCGTAGAACTGCTTGTAATCTGTCTCTTATACACATCTGACGC
>CABSMN010000125.1 GCA_902478765.1 uncultured Collinsella sp. | reverse complement strand
GTGTGGCGGCGTATGGCAGAGGGCCTTGCCGAGGGCGTCCTCGGCAGCCCGCTGCCCGCTGATGCGCCCCGCGAGGCGTGGCGCCGGTTGCCCCTTGCCTATCATCCAAGTTGTGAAGACCAAAATCACTGCTCGTCTTCTACCTATTGGGGCGATGACGAGCGATGGCTTGCGCTAACCATGCTGCAGTCGGGTCATGGCCCAGGCGTGTGCAGTTGGAAGCTTGTCGAGGCGGAGGATGAACAGCCTGGTTCCGCGCGTCCCGTTTGGGATGGCGAGCCTGCGTATGAGGACATGCCCACGAGTTGGCCGCCGACCGGTCCACGTCACGGGGCATGGATGGTGCGACGCCGAGCGTACTGGTCGGTGCTCGCCGGGGCGTTTGGAGTTACCTATGGACACTGCTCGGTGTGGAGCTCCATTGCCGAGAAGGAACGAAATGATATGTTTCACGTGGATTGGTTTGAAGCGCTCGACGCCGAGGGAGCAAATCAGATGCGCTATCTGCGAGCCTTCCTCGATGAGTCTGGTGTTGTTGGCTCCCTTCCGTGTCCGCATGCCGTGGTTTCGCCTGAGACGGATGATTTGGCTGCGCATGTGCAGGTGAGTTGTGCGGAAGATGGCGCGCGCCTTTTCGCTTACTTGCCCAGCGGCGGCACCGCGTGCCTGCAGATGCCCGAGGGCTGGGTGACAGCATGGTGCTGGTGGTACAGCCCGCGCAACGGTGATATATGTGGTCCCGTGCCGGAGATCGTAGCCGACGGGTGCGCTACTGTGCGTGCCCCGAGCGCGGGAGAAGGCGAGGATTGGTTGCTCATGGCCGATGCGGAGCGCAGCGAGGCGCCAATATATCTCTGCTCGTACGGGGGGCCTGTGGAGGTTGGAAAACTTGATAAAGTGTTCGCGTGGTAAGACTGAATGTGGAGCAACCTTCACAACCTTGGGCAGCCGGCTTGCAATCGCGCAGGCGGGAGCGTAATAACTCTCTTGCGCAAAGGCGCGTCCAGACATTGCGGGGTGGAGCAGTCTGGTAGCTCGCCGGGCTCATAACCCGGAGGTCGTAGGTTCAAATCCTGCCCCCGCGACCAAGAACTTGCAGCTCGTCGGCCTAGCCGGCGAGCTTTTTTGTTATTGCGGGACCGTGTTTTCGGTCCAATTTTCGGCCTCTCAAACAAAATCTCGATCTGTAACATCTAGACCCGATTTGGGCGGCCAGGTGTTACAGATTGAGATGTTGAGTCCCCGCCTGGAGGGTTCGTCTAAATCTGTAACACGAGGGACGGATTTTGCCGAGTTACTGTTACAGATTGAGATTTTACGCCGGGACGGTTTTGGTTTGTCTCGATCTGTTCCAATGTTCCCTGCGTCTTTATGGGTCTTGCCACGTCGTTCTTCACGTTTATGCTGCAGCAGCCGATCAACTTTGGCCACCTCTTCGCATTCTGGGCCTTTGGAATCGCGCTCGCGGTTTGCTTGATCATGTTGGGAACGCTCGTGTGCTCGGCAATCTTTGGAAAAGAGCGCGCTATTCAGGCGCTTACGCCGCTCGATGTGCTCGGGGCGCAGCAGAACCATAAATAAGAAAACTCGATTATCAGGGGCGGACGCCGTGAAGCACACCGCCCCCCTGTACGTGTGGCGCCAGGGCCATGCGCTCGAAAGCGTTGCCCAAACGCATGGTTCATCCGCACAAAGCCCATGGTCGCTATGGGCAAACATCGGTGCGCCTGCACATGGCTTTGAGTCTGTTTTCGAGCGAAAGTATGGCTGTCGATACGCATGCAATTCGCATGAAGTCCGGGTTCGTCCAAGAGCCCTATAAAGGAGGATTCGCATGAAGCAGTTAGAGACCGACGTCGTTGTCGTTGCCGCGGGTCTGAGTGGCCTTGCCGCAGCGGTCGCTGCAGCCGAGGCAGGCGCTCGCGTCATTGCCCTAGAGAAGGCCCCCATTACCGGTGGCGCCGCCAACATGGGCATGGGGCCTGCCGCCGCTGGCTCTCCGCTTCAGAAGGCTTCGATGATCGAGGTCACGCCTGGCGAGCTCTTCCGTCGCCATATGTTCTACACCCATTACCAGGTCGATGCTCGCCTGGTGCGCGACTACTACTTTAAGTCGGGCGACACCATCGCATGGCTGCAGGACATGGGCGTGGTGTTTAACTCCGTGCGTCCGGCGTTCCGCGCCCGCGAGCGCACGCGTGCCTATTCCGACGGCGAGTACACCTGGCATGTCGTGCAGCCCGAGGACGGCTCGGAGCCCGGTCCTCGCGCGGCGACCACGATGACCAAACGCATGACCGAGCGTGCCCAGGACCTGGGCGTCGAGTTTATGTTCGAGTGCCCGGGCACCGGCCTTATCAAGGGCGAGGACGGCGCCATCTGCGGCGTGACCGCCAAGGACAAGGACGGCGAGGAGTACCAAATCTCGTGCAAGTCTGCGATTGTCGCTACGGGCGGTTTTGGCCACAACGCCAAGCTCATCAAGGAGAAGCTCGACTTTGAGTGGGGTAAAGACCTGTTCTCGTTTGCCATTCCGGGCATGGACGGCGACGGCATCAACATGTGCCACGAGGTCGGCGGCGGCCACACCCCGGTGACCATGGAGCTCATGTACCAGATCCCCGACAACATGAACCACTTCTATGTCGAGGGCGCATTCCGTCAGCCGTGCTACTGGTGCAACCGCCTGGGCGAGCGCTTTATGCCGGAGGACGAGATCTTCAACACCACCTTTGTCGGCAACGCCATCAACCATCTCCCCGGCAAGGTCGCCTATGCCATCTTTGATTCCCGTATGCTCAAGCACTGGAAGAAGGATGGTCCGGATATCGTCAGCCACGTTCATCCGCACGACCTGTACGACGGCTTTGAGGAGCAGTGGAACCGCGACCTGGAGGCCGGCTATCCGGCGATCTGCCAGGCCGATACGCTGGAGGAGCTTGCCGAGAAGGCGGGTATCGACGTGGAGGGTCTGCTCGCTAACGTCGACGAGTACAACGAGATGTGCGACAACGGCTGGGACGACATCTTTGAGAAAGAGCGCGAGTTTATGAAGCCGCTCGAGAAGGGCCCCTTCTATTGCTGCAAGCAGTACTGTGGCGCCTACGGCACCCTGGGCGGCGTGCTCATTAACCACAAGATGGAGGTCATGACCGACGACTATGAGGTCATCCCTGGCCTGTACTGCGTTGGCACCGATGCCTGCACCATCTATGGCGACTCCTATAACTACTGCATTCCGGGTAACACCATGGGCTTCTGCCTTAACTCGGGTCGCATCGCCGGTGAAAACGCCGCCGCAGCCCTCTTTGAGGACGCGGGCGACGAGGAGTGGTCGTAACACCGCAGCTATTCGCGCCTGCAGACACCCACGCGTTGGGTGCGGGCGGGGATTTGCCCTACAAGCGAGGCGCTCGGGATCGCTTTGGTCCCGGGCGCCTTTCTGGACAAGAGCGACGTTTTGAGGGGAACGAATGAAGCTAACGATTAATGGAGCCGAGGTCGAGGCACGCGAAGGGCAAAATGTCCTGGAAGCCGCGCTCGATGCCGGTATCTATATTCCGCATCTGTGTAAACATCCCGATCTTGAGGCCGTCGGCGGATGCCGTCTGTGCATGGTCGAGATCGAAGGCCAAGATGAGCCGGTGTGTGCCTGCAAGACGCAGGTTGCCGAGGGAATGGTCGTCAACACGACAGGCGAGCAGGCCGAGCGCGTGCGCAAGCTGGCAATGGAGCTTATCTTGGCCACGCATCCCGCCGATTGCACCGGCTGCCCCAAGTACGGCAAGTGCGAGCTGCAGTCTATGTATCAGTACCTGGGAGTTTCGCCTGCGCGCTGGCGCACCAAGAGCCGTCCGGTCGCCACGGACGAATCGAACCCGCTGATCACCCATATGTTCACCCGCTGCATTCGGTGCGGTCGCTGCGTGCGCGCGTGCCGCGAGCTGCGCGGCGCCGGCGTCTTGGACTACCAGCGCACCGAGGACGGCATTCGCATTGGTACGGACGGCAGCGTGAGTCTGCAAGAGGCCGGATGCCGTTTTTGCGGTGCCTGTATCGAAGTGTGTCCCACGGGCTCGATCGTCGACACGCTCGATATGTTTGACGAGAACAAGTCCTACGCCGACAACGTGGTCCCCTGTCGCTCGGGCTGTCCCGCCCACGTGGATATCCCACGCTACCTGCGTCACATCCGTAACGGCGAGTACACCCGAGCCGCCGCGGTGGTGCGCGAGAAGGTCCCGTTCCCCGAGAGCCTGGGCGACATTTGCGTCCATAGCTGCCAGGATGCCTGCAAGCGCAACGAGCTCAACGGCACGCCGGTTTCGGTCTGCCGTCTTAAGCGCGCCGCGGCCGTGCGCGATGCGGGCGACTGGAAGGCCAACGTGCGCCATGAGCCGCTGAGCGGCAAGAGCGTCGCCGTTGTGGGTGCCGGTCCCGCCGGCTTGACCGCCGCACTCTATTGCGCCGAGAAGGGCCACAAGGTCGTGGCGTTCGAGGCCAACGAGAAGGTCGGCGGCCAGATGCGCTACGGCATTCCGGCGTATCGCCTGCCCGATGCCACGGTCGATGCCGAGGTTGCGACGATTTTAGAGATTGCCCAGGGTGATGACGCCGAGCCGCGCATTGAGCTACGCTGTGGCGAGCGCATCGCCGAGCCCAAGGCTCTTCTTGACCAGGGCTTCGATGCCGTGCTGGTTGCGGTGGGCACGCATGACGGAACGGTGCTTCCCATGCCCGGCCACGACCTCGAAGGCGTGCTGCGTAACACCGATTTTCTGAAGGCCGCCCGTATGGGCAGCGCCCCGGACCTGACGGGCAAGCGCGTCGTGGTGCTGGGCGGCGGCAACGTGGCGTACGACCTGTCTCTTATACACATCTCCGAGCCCAC
>CABSMN010000124.1 GCA_902478765.1 uncultured Collinsella sp. | reverse complement strand
CGAGGCCCGCGGTGGCTTCGTCCAAAACGAGCAGCTTGGCATTGTGGCTGAGCGCACAGGCGAGCTGCAGCTTCATGCCCATGCCGCGGGAGAGGTCCTTGACCTTCGTCTTGGGATCGAGGCCAAATCGGTCGATGAATCCGGCGAACGTTTCGCAGCTCCACGTGGGATATGCCGGGCCTACGAGCCTCTCGACCTGGCCCACCTTGAGCGTGGAGGGGAAGGGACACGTGTCCAGGACAAGCCCGATGCGGGAGCGCAGGTGGCGCTGCGTCTCGTCGGGCGCGTTGGCGTCGCAGCGCTGTCCAAGCAGATGCACCTCGCCGGCATCGAGCTTTATAAGCCCAAGCGCGGCGCGAATGGTCGTCGTCTTGCCGGCGCCATTTGCGCCCACAAAGCCAACGATCTGGCCAGGTTCCACGGCAAGCGTGACGTCGCGCAGCGAAAAACGGTCGCTCACACGGCGTGAGATGCCTTTGAGTTCTAGAAGGTTTTGCATGGTATAGCCTTTCTTGCAGATGGCTACTGCATGGTTTCGGGGGCTACGAGGTCGAGCATCTCGTGCAGCTTGTCGCGCGTGACGCCCAAGGCTTCGGCTTGGCTCGCCGCTTTCGCAAGCAGCTCTTCGATATGACAGAGCTGGTTTTCGCGCAAGAGCTCCTGGTTGCCCTCGGCGACAAAACAGCCCTTGCCCTGCACGGTGCAGATAAACCCGAGTTGCTCCAGGTCGGCGTAGGCGCGCTTGGTGGTGATGACGCTCACGCCAAGATCACTCGCGAGTGCACGGATGCTGGGGAGTTTGGCTCCCGCAGCGAGCGCGCCCGAAAGGATCTGAGCTTTGACTTGCGAGGCTATTTGCTCGTAGATGGGCTTGTCGCTCGAATTGGATAGGATGATGTCCACAGCGGCTCCTTAGCTGTTGGGCTACACGTGTATATAACCGGTAAGCACAGTATATATACACTATGTACAGTTACGCAAGAGACAAATTCGGATTGGGCCGGCTACCCAGGCCCCAACTGATGAATTTGTCCTGATAGGCGCCCTAGAGCGGGATTTCGCGGCTACAATAGGGCGGTTACAACGACGTAATGCACTCAATGCAAGAAAGGATCCGCATGGCAAGCCTGTCGGATGAAATCTCGTCGCGCCGCACATTCGCGATCATCAGCCACCCGGACGCCGGTAAGACCACGCTTACCGAGAAGCTGCTGCTCTATACCGGCAGCATCCAGACCGCTGGCTCGGTCAAGGGCAAGAGTTCGGCCAAGCATGCCGTCTCGGACTGGATGGACATCGAGAAGGAGCGCGGAATCTCCGTTACTTCCTCGGTACTGCAGTTCACCTACAACGGCGCCTGCGTCAACATCCTCGATACCCCCGGCCACCAGGACTTCTCGGAGGATACCTACCGTACCCTTATGGCCGCCGACGCCGCGGTCATGGTCATCGACGGCGCCAAGGGCGTCGAGGCCCAGACCAAAAAGCTCTTTAAGGTCTGTACGCTGCGCCATATTCCCATCTTCACCTTTGTGAACAAGCTCGACCACGAGGCTCGCGATCCGTTTGAGCTCATGGAAGAGATCGAGAACGTCCTGGGTATCAATACGTATCCCATGAACTGGCCGATTGGCAGCGGCCGCAACTTCCGCGGCGTGTTCGACCGTCAGACCCGTCGCGTTATCGCCTTTGAGGGCGACGGCCACGCCAATGCCACCAAGAAGGTCGCCGAGGTCGAGGCCGAGCTGGGCGATCCTTCCATGGACGAGCTTATTGGCGAGGAGAACCATAAGAACCTGATGGACGACATCGAGCTGCTCGATGGCGCCGGCGACGAGCTCGACTTGGATGCCGTTGCCTGCGGCAAGCTGAGCCCGGCGTTCTTTGGCTCGGCGCTTACCAACTTTGGCGTAGAGCCCTTCCTCAAGGAGTTCCTGCGCCTGGCCCCGACGCCGCGCGCCTATACCGATACGCTTACCAGCGAGCCGGTCGATCCCTGCCGCGACGACTTTAGCGGCTTTGTCTTTAAGATCCAGGCCAACATGGACAAGAACCACCGCGACCGCATCGCCTTTGTGCGCATTTGCTCGGGCAAGTTCGAGCGCGGCATGGACGCCTTCCACGTGCAGGGCAACCGCAAGCTTAAGCTTGCTACGGGCACCTCGATGATGGCCGACGACCGCGCCATCGTGGACGAGGCGTACGCGGGCGATATCGTGGGCCTGTTCGATCCGGGTATCTTTAGCATCGGCGACACCGTGTGCTCCGGCAAGCGCCACGTGCAGTATCCGCAGATCCCGACGTTTGCCCCCGAGATGTTTGCTCGCATTACGCAGGTCGACACGCTCAAGCGCAAGCAGTTTGTGAAGGGCATGGAGGAGCTTGCCCAGGAGGGCGCCATCCAGATCTTCCGCGAGCTGGGTGCCGGCATGGAGAGTGTCATCGTGGGCGTGGTCGGCGTGCTGCAGTTTGAGGTACTCGAGCGCCGCCTCAAGGCCGAGTACCGTGTTGAGGTTCGTCGCCAGCCACTGCCCTATACGGACATCCGCTGGATCCAGAACGACCCCGACACCATCGATATCCCGGGCCTTTCACTCACGCGCGACACCCTGCGCGTCGAGGACATGCGCGGCGGCAAGCTGCTGCTGTTCACGAGCCCGTGGAACGTGGATTGGGCAACTGACCACAACCCCGACCTTATCCTGTCGGAGTTTGGCAACGTGGCCTTTTAGCGCATCGGCGCGGTGGCCCTGCGGGGCTGCCGCGCCGTTTACTTGCCTGATGCCGTATGAGCGGCTATCATACCCACCGTCGTCTCAAGACCGGGGCGTCCGAGCAGTTCGGGTCCGATATCCTGCTCGTTAAACCTAAAACCAAAGGAGTACATAATGATCAAGAAGGTCATGGAGGACTACAAGGTCCTGTTGCGGAGCATTCCCGCGGCAACGGTTTCGCTGTTTTTCGTGAGCGTCATCATGATGAACCTGCTGGCCAACAAAGAGCTCATCAGCCTGCCGTATCTGGCACTCGATTGCGGCTTTGTGGTGAGCTGGGTTTCGTTTTTGTGCCAGGACATGATCTGCAAGCGCTTTGGCGCCAAGGCATCCATCAAAATCTCTATCCTCGCGCTGCTGGTCAACCTGGCCGTGAGCCTGTGCTTTTGGGCATGCTCGCTCACGCCCGGCATGTGGGGCGCCTACTATGACACGGGCATGATCGAGGTCAACACCGCCCTTAATGCTACCATCGGCGGTACCTGGTACGTGGTGTTTGGATCTTCGCTCGCCATGCTCGTTTCTGCCGTGGTGAACTCCACGCTCAACCAGTCGCTCGGCCGTATGCTCAAAAAGAATAACTTTGCGAGCTTTGCCTTCCGTTCCTATGTGTCCACGGGTGTTGGCCAGTTTATCGACAACCTGGTCTTTGCCATTGTGGTGAGCCACACGTTCTTTGGTTGGACCTGGGTACAGGTCCTTATGTGCTCGCTGACCGGCGCTGTTGCCGAGTTGCTGTGCGAGGTCTTCCTGAGCCCCGTGGGCTACAAGGTCGTGCGTGGCTGGGAGCGTGAGAATGTGGGCGCCGAGTACCTCGAGCGCCACGCAATCGCCTAAGGAGCAAGTATGCGGGTTTTGATCACGGGTGCTTCGGGTGGTATTGGAGCCGCGTGCGTGCAGCGCTTTTTGGACGAGGGTCACGAGGTCGTGGGTTTTGATCTGCTGCCGGCGGCAGTCGAGCACGAGCACTATCGCCATCTGATCGTTGATGTCTGCGAGCCGGATTCGTTTCCAGACGAGCTTGAACCCCAGGTGATCGTGAACGTTGCCGGTACACAGGATTCGGCCGACGATATTGCCGCCAACCTGCGTGGCACCATCAACGTGACCGAGCACTACGCCTTTGTGGGGGAGGGGCTTGCCGCCAAGCCGGCGCCGGCCATTACATCCGTGGTCAATGTGGGGTCGGCGAGCGGGCATACGGGATCGGAGTTTCCCGCCTATGCCGCCAGCAAGGGCGGCGTTATCGCCTACACCAAGAACCTTGCAAACCGTCTGGCGCCGCAGGCTATCGCCAACAGTGTGGACCCGGGTGGCGTCATCACGCCGCTCAACCGTTGCGTGATGGAGGACGAGCACCTGTGGAGCCAGATTATGGAGCTCACGCCGCTTAAGCGCTGGGCCACCGCCCAAGAGATCGCCGAGTGGATCTACTTTGCGGGCGTGACCAACCGGTTTATGACCGGGCAGAGCCTGCTGATCGATGGCGGCGAGGCCGGCCGCACACAATTTATTTGGCCCGAATAGGAAACGCGCCCGATGGAAATCCGTCGGGCGCGTTTTTGATGTATTGATTTTTAGCCGAGGCAAGTCCAGTTGACGGGGGTCGAGCCGTGCTGTTCGAGTAGCCGATTGGCTGCCGAGAAGGGGCGCGACCCTATAAAGGCGGGGAGTTCTGCCGTGGCGCGGTTGGCCGAAAGCGGCGAGGGGTGCGTAGAAGCTAGGCAGAACTTGCCGGTTGCCTTGCCCGCGCCGATCGCGTCGAGCTTGCCCTCAACCATTTGCTGGGCAAAGCGGCCCCATGCCAAAAAGACGACCGGCTGGGGCAGCTGGCAGCAGCGTTCGATAACGTAGTCGGTGAGTGTGCTCCAGCCCAGCTTGGCGTGCGAATTCGCGGCATGCTCACGCACGGTGAGCGTGGTGTTGAGGAGCAGGACGCCCTGTTGTGCCCATGGGGTTAGGTCTCCCGTGGCGGGAATGGGGCAACCCAGATCGGCGTTGAGTTCCTTATAGATGTTGCGCAGGCTCGGCGGCAACTTGGTTTGCGACGCGGGGACCGAGAACGACAGCCCCATCTGTCTCTTATACACATCTGACGCTGCCGACGAAGCTAGAAGT
>CABSMN010000123.1 GCA_902478765.1 uncultured Collinsella sp. | reverse complement strand
GCGTAGTCTCGTGGGCTCGGAGATGTGTATAAGAGACAGGTCGCCGTGCTTGGCCTCGGCCGTCAGCGCACCGGGGTGGTCGAAAGCCAGCGGGTAGGTGAGCTTGGGCTTGACGGCCGCGCAGCTGCAGGGCCAGGGGCCACAGTGCTGCAGCAGCTCGCCGTTCTCGTTATCGGGATGGCGCACGGTCCAGTCGGCGAACATGCCGCGATGACGGCCAAGATCGGCTGCCTCGACCATGAGCGCAGTGATGGCGCCGTGGATGTCGGTTTCGCAGACGATAGGGATACCCATCTCGTTGAGGATGGCGTTGGCGGCGCAGGGCATAATGCCCAGCTCGTCCTGCAGAGCGTTCCAGCACTGGATGGCTCCGGCGTTGCAGCCGTATTTCTCGACCAGGCGCTTCATGGCGATGGCAAGACCGGCGACCGCGGGGACCTTGTCCTCGGGGATGCAGATCTCAAAGCTGTCGGCGATGTGGGCGAGCATGGCGGTCATGGCCTGCTCGTCGGCCTGGGCGTCGCGCACGGCTTGGACAAGCTCGGTCATGGGGATGGGCGAAAGCTGGATGTTGAACTTCTCGAGCAGCTCGCCCTCGTTGCACATGGTCGACCAGAAGTCGAACGGACGGGTGGCCATCTGCAGGATGCGGGTATGTTCGAAGGTCTTGACCACGTTGCACACGGCCAAGAAGTCCCAAACGCCGCGCTCGAACTCGGGGTCGGTCAGGCGGCAGTTGGTCATGTAGGTGAAGGGAACCTGGAAGCGACGCAGGACCTTGCCGGTGGCGAACAGGCCGCACTGGCTATCGCGCAGGCGCGTGCCGTCGGGCTCGGGGCGCTCGTCGCGCGGGCCCCACAGCAGCACGGGTAGGCCGAGCTCGCGGGCAAGGCGAGCGCAAACGTACTCGGTGCCAAAGTTGGCGTGGCACAGCATGATTCCGTCGACGCCCTCGGCGCGGAACTTCTTGACGATAGGCTCGATATGGCTGTCGTCGAACAGCAGGCCCTCGTCATTGATGTCGTCGATATCCACGATGTCGACGCCGATCTCGCGCAGACGATCAGCCGTCAGGCCGCGATACTTGATCGCGTCCGGCGCGCTAAAGATGCTGCGGCGCGTGGGCACAAAGCCGAGCTTGATCTTGTCCATGTACGTCCTCCCCTAATCACATGTTCAGTAAACAGACGTGTGTTTCGTTTTGTTCTGTTTACTAAATGTTTTACTCTTTTGTTTAATAGTCTAGCGCGAAATACCCGTAAACGGTAGAGAAATCAGCTTAAACGGCATGTAAACAAACTGAACATACAAGGGAAACAAAAAGAGGGCCCCGAAGGACCCCCTCTTGGTAGCGTTATGTATGGTTGCCTTTGGCGGACTTTTCCGCTCTGAGGTCTGGCGCCGTTCCGCCTAGATCTCGCGCACGCTTTGGCGCTCGACAAAATAGGTCGATACGGCTGTCTTGCAGGTATAGCTCTTGGGATTGCGGATGTTACCCACCAGGCGGCGCACCGCGATCTCGCCCACCTCGTGCTTGGGAACGTGCACCGTGGTGAGCGGCGGATTGGAGAAGGCGCCCAAAGACAGGTCGTCAAAGCCGATGATCGAGACATCCTCGGGCACACGTATGCCGTGCTCGTTCAGCGCGCGCATGGCACCTACGGCGAGTACGTCGTTCTCGGCAAAAAATGCAGTCGGTAAGTCGTCGCGCGAGACGCTGTCGAGCCACACGCCCATGTCGCGATAAGCGCCCTCGAGCGTGGTGCCCAGCGTGACGCGCCATGTCGGGTTGGCTTCAAGACCCGCATCCTCAAGCGCTTGGCGATAGCCGCGCTCGCGATCCTTAAAGTTGCGGATGCGAAGGTCACCTGCCAGATAGCCGATTTGCTTGTGACCCTTCTCGATAAGGTAGTCCACGGCACGCAGCACCGAATCGGTGTTGGCAATGACTACGGCATCGAAGTACTGACGATCGCTCCAGCCATCGAGCACGATCAGATGGGCGGCAGCGTTGGCGAACAAGGCATAGTCTTCCTCACCCAGCTCGGTACCCATCAGCACGATAGCGGCGGACGGATCGGAGATCAGGCCCTCGACCTGCGGACGCACAGCGTCCAGGTCGCTAAAGTCGAGCGAGACAAAGCTCGTGCTCATACCGTGACGACGTGCCTGGCGCTCTACGCCCTCGATAACCGCAGGATGGAAGGTGCTCTCATCCAGAATGGCGCCCGTCTTGCGCGCGAGCACAAACTGAATGCTCTCGAGCTGCGTCGACTGCTGATAGCCCAGCGACTGCGCACACTCCAGGATGACCTTGGCGGTCTCCTCGCTTACGCTGCGCTTGCGGTTGAGCGCGTTGGACACGGTCGCAGGCGAAAAACCGGTGATGCGGCTGATCTCGCGAACACTTGCTTTGGCCATTGTTCCCCCTAGCAACGGCCGTGGCGGAGCATCGGGACTCGATGGCTCGGCAGCTAAACGACCGCAAATTCAATCTAAACATAGTAGTAAACGTTTATGAGCTAGTTTAGCCTGTTGTCAAGCAAAATGGCGCGACTATTCCCCCAACGGGCACATTTAGTCGGTAGCTAATTTAGGACGGGCGTGAAAATCATTTAGCCAAGGACACGGGCCATACGTGTCTTGAACTCGGACAGGAAGCGCGGAGCATCCACGGTCAGTGCCACAAGCGTGCTCTTGTCCGGATCGGACAGGCGGCGCTCATCGCAGATGGTGCGACCGCGGTACTCGCCCAGCAGATCAACACGCAGGTTGCAGCCGAGCGCACCTACGAGCGTGGGGTCGATCGCCACGGCAACGGCCAGCGGATCGTGCAGCGCACAACCACCCAGGTAGGGTGCGTTCATCTCGTACGAGCCAATGTAGTGCTCGACCATGCTCGCAAATGCGCAGCCCGCCATGGTGCCCGAGCCCGTCCAGCCGGCAATGTCGCGGCGTGTGAGCACCACGCGATGCGTCACGTCCAGACCCACCATGGTGAGCTTACGGCCCGAGCGCAGCACCGCGTCGGCTGCCTCGGGGTCGCTCGCCATATTGGCCTCGGCGCCCGCGCTCACGTTGCCGGGCACGGTAAGGGCGCCGCCCATCACGACCACGCGGCCGATGGACATCATCGCCGCCGTATCGCGCTCCAGGGCGAGCGCCAGGTTGGAGAGCGGGCCAGTCGCTACGTAGACCAGATCGGGACCATAGGTGCGCGCGGCATCGATCAGATAATCGACCGCAGCGTTGCCGTCGGCCGAGGTCGCCCCCACCGGCTCGTAGGGCGACGCGGGCACGCTCGCGCCGCCGATGCCGTTCTTGCCGTGAATGAGCGCGGTGGACGCCGGCGGCGTATAGGGCTCAGTCGCCTGCAGAGGACGGTCGGCACCCAGGTACACCGGAACCTCGGGGCGACCCAGCAGATCGAGCACCGCCAGGCAATTGTGCGCCGATTGCTCGACGCGCACGTTACCAAAGCACGTGGTGATGCCCACGAGCTCCACCTCGGGGCTCGCGATGGCATAGGCCAGCGCCATCGCATCGTCAACACCCATATCCAGATCAAGGATCAGCTTCTTGATTGCCATTGTTCTACTCCGCTTCTCCGTCTTTATCGTTTAACCAAACCAATGTTCAACTTCGGCGCGCGTGGGAATCGATTGCTGAGCGCCCAGGCGCGACACCGTCACTGCCGAGGCGCGAGCACCCGCGGCCATGCACTCAAAGAGCGGCAAGCCCTCTAGGCGAGCCGCCGCAAGTGCGCCGATAAACGTATCGCCCGCAGCCGTGGTGTCGACCACCTCGCTGGAGAGCGCCGGCATGCGTAACAGCCCTCCGTCATCACCGAGCGTAACCGAGCCGGATCCGCCCAACGTGATAACCGCGGCACCGGTGCCCTTGGCGAGCAAAGCCCCAAGCGCGGCCACGCAGCTCGCGTCATCCGTGGGCAAGATGCCCGTCAGCGCCTGGCACTCGGTCTCGTTGGGACAAACCAAGTCGACCACAGGCCACGCGCCCGCCGGCAAGTCGCAGGCAGGAGCCGGGTTAAAGACCGTATAGAACCCCAGCCTGTGGGCGCAAGAGAGCGCCGCAGCCGTTGCCATCAGATCGCATTCACCTTGGGCAATAAAGACGCCGCCGGCCGCCGGGGCGAGGTCGCAGATATCGGCGTCGAGCTCATCGGCCACCAGATAGCGCAGCGCGCAGGCGACGTCCTCGCCCGAAAGCGCATGGTTGGCGCCCGGCGACAACACGATGCGGTTGTCGTTCTCGCACCGAATGATGGTCGCGGTGCCCGTCTCCACGTCGTCGCGACGCGCCACAAACTCAACGCCCACGCCCGCATCCTGCAAGCCGGCGACCAGCGCTTCGCCAAAGGCATCGCGCCCGACGGCGCCAATCATGCACGTGCGCGCGCCCATGCGCGCAGCGGCTACGGCCTGGTTGGCGCCCTTGCCGCCGGCGTTAGCGATAAAGCCGCTGCCGCCGACGGTCTCGCCCGCCCGCGGCATGCGCACGCACGCCACCGAAAGGTCCATGTTCATGCTGCCGAACACCGCAACGATGCCGTGATCTGCCATGGAAACCTCCTCGTTCGTGGGCTTTGCGCCCGCCGTCAGCCGCTATTCGCGCGCTCTTACACCCCTATAACTTTAGTTCACTTTGATGTGGACGCACGCTTGAGCTTGCGCCAGCAGCAAGCATTCACAGGAACAGGCGGCTACAATGGATATGTGCTGATTATTCTCGTCATTGGATGATGTTTTATGGAACAATTCCCGCAATCGAGCTCACGCGGCCGACGCCGCACGGGCAACGAACCGGCGCCGCACGAACGTCCGCGGGCCGAGCGCCGCACCGGCGAGCCGCGCCGCGCCGCGAACCCCCATCGTACACCCTGTCTCTTATACAC
>CABSMN010000122.1 GCA_902478765.1 uncultured Collinsella sp. | reverse complement strand
GTATAAGAGACAGTCGTCCTCGAGCTCAAAGCCCTCGGTCTCGGGGTCCACGGCGGGTTGGGATGCAGCCTGGCCGTGGTCGTTGAGGAAGCCTGGCAGCTTGCCGTTGCGGGCAGCGTCCATAAAGTCCGAAGCAAGCGACTCCTCAAGGATCTCGGAGCAGGCGGCGACGCACTCGTCGCAGATAAAGATGTTGGTCGGGCCCTTTACGAGACGACGGACCTGGCCCTGCTCTTTTCCGCAAAAGGAGCAGCGGATGGGGTTGCCGTTCTCGTCAAAGTTGTCCTGCATGTTACCTGCCATCCTAGGCGTCCTTCGCGGCGAGGTCGCGCGAGGTGACGATACGGTCGATCAAGCCGTAGTCGAGGGCCTCGGCAGCGGTCAGGTAGTTGTCGCGCTCGGTGTCGGCCTGAACCTTCTCGATAGGCTGGCCCGATGCGTCGGACAGGATCTGGTTAAGCTCGCGGCGGGTCTTCTTGATCTCCTCGGCCACAATCTCAATCTCGGTCTGCTGACCCTGGGCACCGCCGCTGGGCTGGTGAATCATGACTTTGGAGTGCGGCAGGCAGAAGCGCTTGCCCTTAGCGCCGGCCGAAAGCAGCACGGCGGCCATAGACGCGGCCATACCGACGCAGATGGTGGAGACCTGCGGCTTGATGAAGTTCATGGTGTCAAGAATCGCCAGGCCGGAGTAAACCTCGCCACCGGGCGAATTGATGTAGAGCGAGATATCCTTCTCGGCATCCTGGCTCTCAAGATGCAGTAGCTGGGCAACGACCAGGTTGGCGCTGACGGAGTTGATCTCCTCGCCCAAGAAGATGATGCGATCGTTGAGCAGGCGCGAATAGATATCGTAGCTGCGCTCGCCGCGCGGCGTCTGCTCGATAACGTATGGCACGAGGGCGGAATCGAACTTAGCGATCATACGCATCTCCATTTCTCTCTTGCGGACCAAATTGGTTCTAGATAAACGTACGGTGCCCGCATGCTATGCATTGGCTGGCACCGTACGAAGCTACCGGATAACCGGTGTATAACTTTACCCCATCACGGGCACATACATGCGCTCGCGGGCAAGGTGGCGAGAATTACTCGGCGTCCTTGGCGGTCTCGTCGACCTCGGTCACCTTGGCGTTCTCGACCAGGTGATCGACGGCCTTGGAGCGACGGATGGACTCGCGGACGGCAGGCATGCGGCCATCGGCGATGAACTCAGCCTTGGAAGCCTCGACGTCCTTGACGCCGGCCTTCTCGAACTCGGCGTTGATGTCGTCCTCAGTGACCTCAATCTTGAGCTCACGGGCGAGGGCGTCGAGCGCCAGGGACTCACGGGCAACGTCGTTGGCCTGCTTATGCAGGTCGCCGATGAACTGCTCCATGGTCAGGCCGGATGCGGGCAGCCAGGTGTCCAGGGTCATGCCGCGGGCAGCAAGGTTGGACAGGAAGTTCTGGCCAAGCTCCTCAAAGACGGACTGCTCGTAGTCGGCATCCATCTCGTCGAGCTGCAGGCGCTCGGCGAGAGCGGAGACGCAACGGTTCTCCTTCTCGGCAGGGAGGCGGGAAGCCTTGTCCTGCTCGATCTCGATCTTGATGGCGTCGCGCATAGCGTCGATGCTGTCGAAGCCAAAGTCGGACTTGACGAGCTCATCGGTGAGCTCGGGGGTGTTGCGGACCTTGATGCCCTTGACGGTGACCTCGACGGTGTGGGTCTCGGCCTCCTCGCCCTCCTCGACCTCGTCGGTCCAGGTGACGGACTTGACGTCGTCAACGTTGGCGCCGATCAGGGCCTCGTTGAACTCCTTGGGGTTGCTGTCGCTACCGGCGATGAGCATGCGGCCCTCGGCGGCAAAGTTGTCGGCGTTCTCGACGGCCTCGAGGTCGACGGTCACATAGTCGTCAGCCTCGACGGCGCGACCCTCGACGTCCTCGAAGGTGGCACGGTAGTTGAGGAGCATCTCGACCTGGTTGTTGATCTCGGACTCGGTGACCTCCGCAGGGGGCATCTCGATCTCGACGGCGTCGAAGGAGGAGAGCTCGGCAGCAGGACGCAGGGAGAACTCGACGGTGTAGGTGTAGTCCTCGTGATCCTTGGCGAGGTCGAGCTCCTTGTAGTCACCGTTCTTGGTGGGGACGATGTCCAGCTCATTGAGGACGGCGGGCTCGTTGGCAGCGATCAGGTCGTTGGTGGCCTGAGCGAGGGTAGCCTCGGCGCCAAGAGCAGAGTCGATGACCGGACGGGGAGCCTTACCGGCGCGGAAGCCCGGGAAGCGGTACTTCTTGGCGGTGTCCTTGTAGGCCTTCTTGATCGCGGCGTCGACGTCGGCGGCCGGGATGGTGACCGTAGCGGTGAGCTTGGCGTCCTTGACGTCAGAAGCGGTGATGTTCAACACGTTCCTCCTCATACTGCCCAGCTTATCTGAGGTGCTGGTACCTTTATGCAACAAAGAGCCGCGACGGCCGAAGCCGACGCAGATGCGTTGGTGCGGGCGAAAGGACTCGAACCTTCACGGGAATCCCACCAGAACCTAAATCTGGCGCGTCTACCAATTCCGCCACGCCCGCATGAGCGCACAAACTAGGAATGATAGCAGATACGAACGGCAAGCGCACGCACACGTTTTACAGGCTCACGACCTCACCACGAGTACGAAAGGCGGGGCGAGTTGCCCCACCCCGCCAATTACGACTTGTTCGCCGACCCGCTACTCCCCCAACAGGGCCTTCTCGGGCGTGATGGGCAGCGAGCGTACCTGATGGCCGGTGGCGTGTGCCACGGCCGATGCCACGGCGGCGAGCGGCGTGTTGATGACGACCTCGCCGATCGACTTGGCGCCAAACGGGCCCGTCGGCTCGTAGCTCGGCTCAAAGGCCACGCGAATGCTGCCGATATCCAGGCGCGTGGGCAGCTTGTAGCTCATAAAGTTGCCGGTGCGCAGACGGCCGCGGTCATCGTGCTCGACAATCTCGTAAAGTGCGTGACCGATACCCTGGGCAATGCCGCCCTCGGCCTGAACGCGCGCGAGCGCCTCGTTGATCACGGTGCCGCAGTCGACGGCCGCCGCATAGTCCACCACAGTCACCTTGCCGGTGGCCTTGTCGACCTCGACCTCGGCAATGCCGGCCATAAACGGCGGAGGCGAAACGGGCAGGCAGGCAGAGGCGTGCGAGGTGAGCGCGTCGCCGCCCGCGATGTTCTTGACGCACAGGTTGGCAAAGTCGCGCAGCGTGAGGTAGCGGTTCTGCTCGCGCGCGGCACGCTCGTCGGACAGGCGCACGTACTGACCATCAAAGACCACATCGACGGCGTCCACGTCCCACATCTGGGCGGCCTTGGCGCAGATCTTCTCGCGCAGCTCGCTTGCGGCGTTCTTGGCTGCCAGGCCCGTCACGTAGGTACCGGAGCTCGCGTACGAGCCGGCATCGAACGGCGACACGTCGGTGTCTACGCCGCGCACCACGATCAGCGAGCTCTCCACGCCCAGCTCCTCGGCGGCAATCTGCGCCAAGATGGTGTCGACGCCCATGCCGTTATCGGTTGCGCCGGTCGAAATCGTAATGAAGCCGTCCTCTTCCAGGCGCATGTCGATGCCGGCGATGTCCACGTTGGAGATGCCCGAGCCCTGCATGGTGAGCGCGCAGCCCAGGGCGCGCACGCGGTCGCCCAGGTCCACAGCCAGCGGCTTGTCGCGCCAGCCGATCATGTCCATCGCGCGCAGCAGGCAGCGATCGAGCGCGCAGGCGTTGAGCTTCTCGTTGTAGTACTGCGGCATGATCTCCCCCTCGCGCACGATGTTCTTGAGGCGCAGGTCGGCGGGGTCCATGTGCAGCATGTCGGCGAGCTCGTTGACGGCGCTCTCCACGGCAAACTGGCCCTGGGTGGCACCGTAGCCGCGATACGCGCCGCCGCGGTTGGTGTTGGTGTAGACGGCGTCCCACCTAAAGCGGCTCGCCTTCACGTGATTGTAGATGGGCAGGCTTTTATGGCCCGAAAGGCCGATCGTCGTGGTGGCGTGCTCGCCGTACGCGCCGGCGTTGGACAGCGTGTGCAGGTCGATGGCCGTAATGGTGCCGTCGTTCATGGCACCCATCTTGACGGTCATCTGCATCTGGTGGCGCGAGTTACCCGCGGTGATGGTCTCCTCGCGGGTGTAGCAGCAGTAGCTCGGACGGCCGGTCTGCTGGGTGACGAACGCCACGAAGATCTCGCAGCAGCCCGACTGCTTCGAGCCAAAGCCGCCGCCGATGCGCGGCTTGATGACCTGCACCTGCGACTGCGGAATATCGAGCGACTGTGCGACCATGCGACGCACATGGAAGGGCACCTGTGTGGAGGTGGTCACCGAGATGCGGCCGAACGCGTCAGTCGTCGCGAAGGCACGGAAGGTCTCCATGGGCGCGGTCTGCGTGGCCTGGCTAGTGTAGGTGCGCTCAAAGACGATGTCGCTCTGGGCGAAGGCCTCGTCCAGGTCGCCAAAGTCGCTCGTGCCGCTGCACACCAGGTTGCGCGGGACGTCGCCGCCCTGCGGGAACATAAAGGTCACGTCGCCCTCGGGGTGGACCACGATGTCGTTATCGAGTGCCTGGGTAAAGTCGAGCAACGGCTCGAGCACTTCGTAGTCCACCTTGATGAGCTTGAGCGCCTTGTCGGCGGCCTCCTCGGTCTCGGCGGCGACGATCGCCACCTCCTCGTTTTGGTAGCGCACGAGGTTCTCGAGGATCAGGCGGTCATACGGCGAGGGCTGCGGATAGCTCTGGCCGGCAATGGTGAAGCGGCGCTGGGGCACGTCCTCGTAGGTGTAGACGCCCACGACGCCGGGCACCTTCAGGGCGCGCGACGTGTCGATGGAGCGGATCTTGGCGCGGGCGTAGGGACTGCGCTTGAGCTTGACGATGAGGGCACCGGCGGGCACCATATCGCCCGTGTAGACCTGTCTCTTATACACATCTCCGAGCCCACGAGACTAC
>CABSMN010000121.1 GCA_902478765.1 uncultured Collinsella sp. | reverse complement strand
CGAGATGCAGCGTAGTCTCGTGGGCTCGGAGATGTGTATAAGAGACAGCATCACCCCCGAGGAGTACGAGCATCGCACCAGCCAGCACGAATAACCTTCCAAAAGGGGACAGGTTTGTTTTGGCAGGTTTTATCTGCGAAAACGTTAAACGGCCGACCGCGCAAGCAAAAGCGTGGCCGGCCGTTTTTGTACGCTCCCGATGTAGCCATACCGCTCGTCTAACTAAGGGTTGCAATCCCCACGTTCCGCGTTACCCTAATGGGCGCATTGTTTCCAAATTGTTAACGAGGGGTTGCCGTAATGGCCGACGAGCGCGAAACAGAAAGCAAGGCATGGGCAATTGAGGCCGCTGCGGCAGAGGCGGCGTCGCGTGCTGCCGAGGAGGTGCATCGTCCTCCCGTAGTGCCGATGGAGCGCGTGGTCGATCGCGATGTTATCGAGCGGGGCGAGCGCGCTGGTCGCAAGCGCAGCCAGGAGCCGGGCTTCCCGCGCTTTTTCGCTGAGCTCAATCTGGGTCTGATCCTCACGGCCTTTGCCATCGTCGCGTTTAAAACCCCTAATCACTTTGCTTTTGGCGGCACCTCGGGCGTGTCGGTCATTCTGTCCACGCTGTTCCCGACCCTGCCCGTCGGCGTCTTTATGTGGATTATCAATGCGGTGCTCGTCATCCTGGGCTTTATCTTTTTGGAGCGCAAGGCAATCCTGTGGAGTGTCTTTGCCTCGTTTGCGCTGTCCGCCTATGTTTCGCTGTTTGAGCTCTTTATTCCGACCGATGTCTCGATGACGGGCGATATGTGGCTCGACCTGTGCTTTGCCGTGATTCTGCCGGCGCTCGGCAGCGCCATCGTCTTTGATATTGGTGCCTCGACGGGCGGCACGGACATCCTCGCCATGATTCTCAAACGCCGCACGACGCTTGAGATCGGCCGTGCGCTGCTGCTGGTCGATATCGGCATCGTGACCATCGCGGCCTTCTTGTACGGTCCGCGCGTCGGTCTGTACTGCGTGCTCGGCCTGTTTGCCAAGACGCTCGTGGTCGACAAGGCCATCGAGAGCATTCACCTGCGCAAAGTCTGCACGGTCATTTGTTCCGAGCCCCTTAAGGTCGAGGAGTTTATCGTCAAACATCTCAACCGCACGGCGACTATCAGCCGCGGCTACGGCGCCTTCTCGGGCAAGTGCGTGACGGTGATCATGAGCGTGCTGAGTCGTCGCGAGGCCGTTCAACTGCGTCGCTACGCGCGCGAGATCGATCCGGGTGCCTTTATCACGATCGTCGACAGCTCCGAGATCGTCGGCAAGGGTTTCCGCGGAACGAACTAACGCGGTCGAGCTTATCAAACAATCGAATAGCGCCCTGCGCATTGCAAATGCGTCATGTTGGAGTATTTGTCCCCACATTGGGTGATAATGATGCCAAAGACATCGTTTGCGATCCAGATGATTCGCTCAAGATACGAAGGGATGATCTCGATGTTCTGTTCGCAGTGTGGTGCCCCCATGGGCGACAACGATAAGTTCTGTGGTGCGTGTGGTGCCCCCAATGCCGGTGCCGCAGCCTCTGCCCCTCAGGGTCAGCCCCAGCAGTTTGTTCCGCAACCGCCCGTGGCGAATGCGTCCAAGGGCTGTGTGGCTCAGGCGTTTGAGGACATGACCAAGACGCCGGGCGTGCTGCAGCGCGTGTGCCAGATCGCCTTTTTGCCGGCGCTGATTTGTGTTGTGTCGGTGCTCGTGCTGTTCATTCCCGTTATCGGCGGTATCGCGGCTGCCATCGGCTTTTTGGCAGCTTGCATTGCGAGCGTGTGTGGCTCCGGCTTTGGTATTGAGTGGGGTCGCGATCTGTCGCTCAAGGTTGATGACGGTATGGATCGTCCACTCATGCGTTCCACGTCGTTTGGCCTCGGAGTCTTTTCGAGCGTTATCTCGGTCGTGCTCGAGGTTATCGCTGCCATTCCCGTTATCGGTGTAGTGCTTTCGCTGGTGGAGAGCGTGGTAATTGGCGCCGCGGGCTCGTATTCGTATTACGGCTCTTATGCACTCGAGGCAGCGCTGTTCGGCTCGCTTGGCCTGCTTGTCCTGGCTATGATTGCCACGGCGGTCTTGGGGGTCTTCTTTAAGATGTTCGCCGACATTGCCGTGATGCACTTTGCGGTGACCGGTCGTGTCGAGAGCGCGTTTTCGCTCGATAAGGTCTGGGCGGCCTTTAAGCACAACAAGACCAAACTGTTCTGCGCTTCGTTCCTTCCCGAGTTTTTGACGGGCCTGGTCGCCAACGTTGTCACCTGGATCCTGACGTTCGTCTTTGGCACCATTGCCTCTGTCGGTATGTATAGCTACTACTACCGTCCTACGGCTATTGAGGCGCTTGTTACCGGCGGTGGCATCACGCTCGTATTGTTCTTGGTGCTGACGGCGTTTGTCACGGTATTCCTCACGGTCTTTGGCAAGATGCTCAAGCATCGTGCCGTTGGCTATTGGGTTGCGCGCTACGCAAGCGAGTGGGCCGACGAGGACAAGGACGACGTCCTGACTTTTGTGCTGCCGTTTGAGAAGAAGTCTGCTCCGGCTGGTTTTAGCGCCGACGCAGCGCCCGTATCCGATTCCGCTGCGGCGCCTGCGCCCGAGCCCGAGCCCGAGCCTGAGCCTGAGCCTGAGCCCGCGCCCGCGCCCGTGCCTGAGCCCGAGCCCGCGCCCATGCCGGAACCGGAGCCCGAGCCTGCACCTGAGCCCGAGCCTGCGCCAAGCTCCGACGAGGACCCGCAGGACGAGTAACCCTGCCACCTGCCATTTGGGGACGGGGTAGAAACGGTAGAAATAGCGCTTGACAAATAAGCGGGGACGGACGTGCCGAAGCGTCCGCCCCCGCTTTGATATCGCGATGCGGCTATGACTGCGAGATGGTCGTGGATCGACTATTCGTCGTGCTTCTCCTCGCGGCGGGCGGCGGCGCGAGCGTCGTGGATGCCCTTGATTGCGGCGTGTCGGGCGGTGCGGGCATCGTGCATGGCGTCGCGGGCCTCGGCGGCCGTGGCCTTGGCAGAGCGCAGTTTGGCTGCCAGGTCGGGATTGGTCTCGGCGACCGCGGCAATCGTGGGGCCGTCGAGCTCTTCTTGTGTGGGCTCGGCCAAAAAGTCGATGGCATACTGGGCGGCCACCATGGAGCCCTTGGCCAGTACCGACTCGTCAATCTTGTAGAAGCAAGAATGTTGGGCGTACGTGGCGCCAATCTGGGGGTTGCGCGTGCCAACAAAGGCGAGCACGCCCGGTACGCGGCGCAGGTACTCCGAAAAATCCTCACCCGAGAGTGTGCCGCGATAATGGCCTTGGCCGGTGGGGCCCAGGCATTTGATTACTGCCTGGCGGCACCGCTCGCTCGAGGCGGCATCGTTTTCGACCTTATAATTGGCGATGGTGTAGTCGGTGAGCTTTGCCTCGGCGCCCAAGGCGGCCGCGGTATGCTCCACGATGCGGCGCATGAGCTCCGGCATTTCCTCGTGGGTCGAATCGCCGTAGGTGCGCACCGTGCCGGCGAGGTAGGCCGTGCCGGCGATAACGTTGCGCGCGGTTCCGCCGTGCAGCTCGCCGACGGTAATGACGGCCGGCTCGTAGGGACTGATCTCGCGCGAAACGATGGTCTGCAGAGCGTTGACGATCTCGGCGGCAACCATAACGGCGTCGTGACCGCGCTGGGGCATGGCGCCGTGGCACGAGGTGCCGCGGACGTCGATGCGGAACCAGTCGGTATTGGCCATGCGCGGTCCGGGCTCGCAGCTCACGGTGCCGGCGTCGACCTCACTCCAGATGTGCGCGGCGTAGGCGCCATCGACGCCGTCGAGCACGCCCGTGCCGATCATGAGCTTGGCGCCCTGGCCGTTTTCCTCGCTGGGTTGGAAGACGATGCGGACTTCGCCGTGGATGTCGTCGGTCATATGGCGCAGGATTTGCAGCGTGCCGAGCATCATGGCGATGTGGCAGTCGTGGCCGCAGGCGTGCATGCAGCCCTCGTTGACGCTGGCAAACTCCTCGCCGGTCTGCTCGGTGACGGGCAGGGCGTCGATATCCGCGCGCAGCAGGATACGGCGGCGCGGCGTGCCGTCCTCGTGGTAGGCATCCGACGCGGTACCGCGAAGCGTTGCCACCAAGCCGGTCTTGAGCGGACGCTCGTAGGGGATATTCATGGCGTCGAGCTGGTTGGCGATGTCAGAAGTCGTGCGCTCCTCGGCAAGGCTCAGCTCCGGGTGCTTATGGAAGTGGCGGCGCTGCTTGATGATATAGGGTTCAAACTCGGTAGCGATATCTTTGATGGCTGCGGTGACGTCGTCAGCCGCGCGAGCCTCGGTCGCCGCCATAATCTGCTGTGCCTTGGTCTTCGTCATGGTCGATTTGCTCCTTGCTGGGTTGATCGCAAAATCGTACAGGCTCTCTCCAGTATGCCACCTGCCGCTAGGGCTGGTAAAGTTGCCGTTTGCCGCTTGGGGTTTTGTTACAAGGGCGGGGGAGTACACTCGGGGGTGTTGAATTTCCTGCCAGAGATGGGGATGCCCATGCAACATATCGATCGGATTATCCGCTCCAAGAACGTCTTTACCGCGCAAGACGGCATCGATACCGCCCGCGAGCTGGCGATTGCCATCGCAGGCGACCGTATCGTCGCAGTCGGTGCGCCCGATGACGTGATTGCCGCCGCGCCTGCCGCTACGCCGGTTATCGACTACGGCGAGCAGTTTGTCTGCCCAGGTTTCCATGACGCTCATCTGCACTTCTTCCATACCTCGGTCGGCTCCTCGCCGTACATGCTCATGGATATGGGCACGTCCGAGACTGCGCTGGTGCAGCACGCGCTCGAGTTTTCCAAGGACCTGCCCGATGACGCTTGGGTTGTGACGCAGGGCTGGCGCGACTACCGTTGGGACCCGCCCGAGCATCCTACCAAGGCGTCGCTCGATGCGGCATTCCCCGATCGTCCCTG
>CABSMN010000120.1 GCA_902478765.1 uncultured Collinsella sp. | reverse complement strand
TAGCACGCGCCAAAGCCGCCGCCGTTGCCGCCGAACATGCCGAGCCCAATGAGCTGACGGTCGCGGCCGACACCATCGTCACCTTTGACGGCAAGATTCTGGGCAAGCCGGCAACCGAGGACGAGGCGCGCACCATGCTCCGTGAGCTTTCGGGCCGCACGCACCAGGTCGCAACCGGCGTCTGCATCGTTAAAGCCGGCGACGCTACAGCCCCGCATGCCGCCGAGAGTCTGTCCTTTGTCGATGTGACCGACGTGACGTTCTACGAGCTCAGCGACGAGCAGATCGAGCACTACGTCGCCTCGGGTGAGCCCATGGACAAGGCCGGCGCCTACGGCATTCAGGGCACAGGAGGACGCATGCTCGTGCACGATATTTCGGGCGACTTCTATAACGTGGTGGGCCTACCCATCGCCCGCGTCGCGCGCGCGATTCAAAAACTCTCGTAATTGCATCTGGCGCTGGGTATCCCCCGGCGCCTACAATTTTGGCGTACCGTACGGATCCCGACCGGGCACAAGGCGCGGCGGAAAACCGATAGGAGTTAAACATGGATACACTGCTCGAGGCCATTGACGTCTGCGATGTCGATGGCTTTTGCTATGGCAACTATACGGACGAGGAGGCCGGCACCGGTTGCACCGTAATCGTGGCACCCGAAGGCGCCACCGGCGGCGTTGACGTTCGCGGCGGTGCCCCAGCATCGCGCGAAACCGACCTGCTGCGACCCGAGAACACCGTCGACAAGGTCCACGCCGTCTGCCTTTCAGGTGGATCGGCCTTTGGCCTCGAGGCTGCAAGCGGCGTCGCTCGCGAGCTTGAGAGCCGCGGCATCGGCCTTCCCGTCGGCCCCACGCAGGTGCCTATCGTGTGCTCCAGCTGTATCTTCGACCTCGCCTTTGGTAACCCCACCGTTCGCCCCGACATTGAGGCCGGCATCGCCGCCGTGCGCGAAGCACTCGACAACACCCCCACCAAGCTCGAACAGGGCAACGTAGGCGCCGGCACGGGCGCTACCGTGGGTAAGCTCATGGGCCCCGCTACCTGCATGAAGGCCGGCCTTGGCGCTGCCGCCGTGGCGCTCGGCCCCATCAAGGTGGGCGCCGTGGTCTCGGTCAACGCCTGCGGCAACGTTGTCGACCCCTTCACCGGCGAGTGGGTCGCCGGTATGCGCGCCGCAGCCGATAGCGACCAGATCGTCGACATGGAACTCGCAGCCTTTGCCGCCGCCGGATCCATGCAGATGCCGCTCGACCGCACCAACACCACCATCAGCTGCATCGTCACCAACGTGGAACTCACTAAGGCACAAGCCACCAAGGTCTCCCAGATGGCCGCAGACGCCTACGCACACGCCATCCGTCCCACGCACACCACCAACGACGGCGACACCATCTACACCCTCGCCAGCGGCAAACTGGGCGCCCAGGCAAGCGCCACCGTTCCCCTAGACCTGTTGGGCATGCTCGCCGTAAGGGCCTTACAGACCGCCATCGTAAACGGAGCAAAAACCGCCAAAACCTCCCACGGCATCCCCGGCGCCGCGAAGTAACCCCACTCGACCGTCGGTCGGAGGCGGGCGGGCGTTACGTTTGCTGCTCTACAGTCCTATGCAAGACGAAGGCCACATTAAGTGGCCTTCTTTGCATGCGGAACTCGCGACAAACGTAACGCCCGCCCGTCTCCGACCGACTAACAACTAAGATCTTTTCAGCCCAGGCCCCTGTGTACCGCGCGTCGAAGATCTTCAAATTCAAATAACCTGACAATCGATTCTTATAGCAGAGGCCCCTTGGCCTTTAGTTTGATACAAGTTCCGCACGAGCCGGAAAGCACTTAATGTGCTTTCCGTGCGAGCAGGACTGTTCGCAGTAGCAAACTAAAGGCCAAGGGGCCCAGTCAACCTATCAGCAGCGATTACTCGGCAGCTAGTTGAATTTGAAGATCTTTGAGGCAAGACGGTATAGGCCGAGTGTGGTTTTGTCTCCGGCCCGTCCGCGCAGGTTGGTGAAGAAGCCGACCACGCCGTAGCGGGCACGACGATACATGCGCTCGTCGTAGGCCTTCAAATCATTCCACAGCGTCTTTAGGCGCTCGTCGGCGCAATCTTCCTCGGAAAGCTTGGTGAGCACCGAGCAGATCGCCATCATCATGGTGAAGTAGCCCATCATGTACGAACGCAGGCGCGACGACTCGACATCGCTGTACAGGTGGTACGACTCCATCATGATACGCGTAACACGGAACTGCTGGTCCAGACGCTTGACCATCGTTGCCTCATTGACGCTCTGGCCTTCGCGACCGATAAAGTAACGGTAGAGGTCGATGTCGGCGTAGTACATGGTCTTGCAACGCGGCAGCGGCACGTAGGCGTAGATATTGTCCACATAGAACGTGTGCGGCGGCATGGGAAGGTTAGACTCGCGAAGCACATCCGTGCGATAGCACAGGCTGTGCATGAGTAGGTTCTGGTCCAGGCGGAAATGACCGATCTGATCCCAGGAAAAGATCTTTTTGCGCGGCAGGGCAAATTTGTAGCCAATAGCGGTATGCGTGCCCTCGTAAACCTTCTCGTACACGTAGTTCGAGATAAACAGGTCAACGCGCTGGTCGCGCTCCTCAAAGCCACGCAGAATCGACAGCATAGTCGAAAGAGCCGCAGCGTCGAGCCAGTCGTCCGAGTCGACGACCTTGTAGTAGGTGCCCTGTGCCTCGCGCAGACCCGAAAGGACGGCAATACCGTGGCCGCCGTTCTCCTGGTGTACCGCGCGAATGATACCGGGATAACGTGCCTCCCACTCGTCGGCCTTGGCGGCCGTCTCGTCCTTGGAGCCGTCGTCCACCACGATAATCTCGATATCGGTGGCGTAATTGCTCCCCTCCAAGATGGAGGTGATGCAATGGTCCATGTCCTTGGCGGCGTTATACGAGGGAATACCGAATGTTATGACTTTATGCATGGCAGGCGATAATCTCATCCGAAAGATCGAGGGCGGAATTGGTCACGGCGTCCATATCGTAGTAACGATACTCGGCCAGACGACCCACCGGGTGGAAGTTCGTCAGGTTCTGGACGCGCTCAAGATAGCGCTCATAGAGCTCACGGTTCTCGGGCTCAAGAATGGCGTAGTACGGCGTCTCGCCCGAGCCGGGCGTATAGGCCTTGGAGTACTCCTTCATGATGGTGGTCTTGCCAGGCAGAACCTGACCGGTCATGTTCTTGAACTCGGTGATACGCGTGTAGTCCTCGCTCGTGGTGTAGTTGACGGTGCCCACGGGCTGGAACTGGTCCATATCGAGCGTCTCGAACTTCATGTCGAGCGTGCGGTACGGTAGCGCGCCCAGATCGAGATTGAACAGCTCATCGAGCGGACCGGTGTAGACGATCTCGCCACCATAGACCTTGCCGTCGATCTTGACGGTAGTCTCGTCGATTTCAAAGAGGTCACGGGCGTCCACGTCGCAGAACACGTCGATCAGGTCGTGGTCGAGCATGTGCTCAAAGAGCGCCGTGTAGCCCTCCTGCGGCATGCCCTGGAAGGGAGCTTGCGGGAAGTAGCGGTCATCATCGCCCACAAAGACGGGAACGCGGCCGGTGATCGAGGGATCGATCTGATCGGGCGTCTGGCCCCACTGCTTCATGGTGTAATGCAAAAAGACGTTCTCGTAGACGTAATCGGCGACCTCGGCAAGATCCGGGTCGTTCTTCTTACGCAGCTCCATAATGGGCACCTTGACATCCTTGCCAAAGGTCTCCACGAGCTTCTGGTACAGCTCCTCGCCGCGCTCGTCACCAAAAGCGAGCTTGAGACTCGCATGGTTGAAGGGCACGGGCATAAGGGTACCGTTGATGTTGGCGAGCACCTTGTGCTGATAATCCGTCCACTTGGTAAAGCGCGACAGGAAATTGTGCACGCGCTCGTTAAAAGTGTGATAGATATGCGGACCGTACTCGTGGATCAGGATTCCGGCCTCGTCAGTGCAGTCATAGGCATTGCCCGCAATGTGGCTACGGCGCTCCAAAACGGCAACACGATAGCCGATGGTCTCGGCGAGACGGCGGGCGCAAACGGCACCGGCATATCCAGCACCGACGACAATCATGTCGTACGCGCCGGCGTTAAAGCCTTCAGGCAGGCCTGAGGTAATCTGCATCGATACTCCTTGTCAAAAGCCACACGCTTTTTAACTGGGCTTTTTCTCGAACATACGTCGAGACATATTTATCAGAGCGATTATAGCGCTAATGCGTCCTATAATGAGCTTGCCACACAAGGAAAGCTCAAGCACCGTGGCGAACATAATTGAAAGGTAAACCCGCTAGCAGCGGGTTTATTCGTGAACAGCCGGGTGCTTGGAGCTTAGCGAAACGCTTGTAAGGAGTAACATGAGCGATTTCCTAAACCGTATGAAGTCTGCCGCCAAGGCCGACCTTAAGACCATCGTCCTGCCCGAGGGCGAGGATCCGCGCACCATCGTCGCGGCTACTAAGATCATCGAGGAGGGTCTGGCCAAGATCGTCATCCTGGGCAACCCCGACGAGATCGACGTTCCCGGCGCCACCGTCATCGACCCGCGCAATGCCGAGAAGCATGAGGAGTACGCGCAGAAGTTTGCCGAGCTCCGCGCCAAGAAGGGTGTCACCATCGAGCAGGCTCGCGCCCAGGTGATGGACGCCACCTACTTTGGCACCATGATGGTCAAGATGGGCGACGCCGACGGCCTGGTCTCCGGCGCCTGCCACTCCACCGCCGACACCCTGCGCCCCGCGCTTCAGATCCTCAAGACCGCCCCGGGCACCAAGTTGGTCTCGGCCTTCTTCGTGATGTGCACCGACACCCCGCAGTTCGGCACCGACGGCACGCTGATCTTCGCCGACTGCGGCCTCAACATCAACCCGTCCTCCGACGAGCTCTCCGAGATCGCCATCGCCTCTGCTCACTCCCTGTCTCTTATACACATCTCCGAGCCCACGAGACTACGCTGCA
>CABSMN010000119.1 GCA_902478765.1 uncultured Collinsella sp. | reverse complement strand
CAGCCCCCTCGCGATCTCCCTGCACGAGGCCCCGCGCTCCAGCATCCTCTGGACCGTGTCCCGCTCGTGCCTGGTGAGCCTTCCGTAGGCCCTCGGGGCCGCCTTCTCGGAACCCTTCTTCCTCTTTCCGGACATGCCGTCCTCCGATCTCCCGGGGCCGGCCGGTCCGGCCCTCAGGGTACCGGGTTCCCACATTCATCCGCACATGTTCGGATGAATGTGGGAGTGTTCGGATGAAGTTGATAATCAAGGCCCGTACAAAACATAATTTGATTATCCGCATAAGATTATTTAGCGCATTATCATTTGATTATGGTCCGGCGTATCCCTAGCATAAAGAAGATCAAATGGCTCTATTAGGCTAAATTAATCTCTTGCCGGATCGCGCCTCTTGGCGAAGCAATTGGACTATGAGCGTCAAGCTGTAGCGATCGTTTGCCTCAAACAACGCAGATCGCAATTCATAAAAATGGCGGTTAAGCGCACCTCCAACGCTTAACCGCCAACACAAACCAACGACTAGCGCGCCGGATCCACGGCGACCTTGCCGCTCTCCAGCACGTGGACGCGACCGTCGGCGAGCATTTGTACAACCTCGGGATACAGCACGTGCTCGATCGCGTGGATGTGCTCCTCGAGCGTATCGACGTCCCAGCCCTCCTCAACAGCCAGCGCACGCTGGGCGATGATGGGACCGTTGTCGTAGACCTCGTTGGCAAAATGCACGGTCACGCCAGTTACCTTGACGCCGCGCGCAAAGGCATCGTCAATCGCATGCGCACCGGTAAAGCTCGGCAGCAGCGCCGGATGCAAGTTGACCACGCGGTTGGGAAACGCCGCCAGCAGCGGCGTGTGCACCATGCGCATGTAACCGGCCATGACCACATATTCGCAGCCGCGCTCGAGCAGCTCGTGCGCGATGATCTCGTCGGCGGCGATGGGGTCGGCATAGACATCCTTGGACAGCGTAAGCGTCTGGATGCCCGCGCGCTCAGCGCGCTGCAAACCCTTAGCCGAAGGACGGCTCGACACCACAAGCTCAATCGAAGCGTTGAGCTTGCCGGCGGCGATCAAATCAATCAGCGCCTGCAGGTTGGTACCCGAACCGCTGATGAGCACACCGATCTTGAGCGGCTCGGCCGTATCGGTGCCGGTTGGACGGGTGTAGGGCACAAAGCCCAGGCCCTCGACGGCAGCCATCTGCTCGTTAGCGCTCATCGGAGTACACGACCTTACCGGAGCCCTCGACGCACTCGCCCACGCGGAACGGCTTCTCGCCCAGCGCGACCAGGGCCTCGGTCACCGCGGCCTCGTCCTCGGGGGCGACGATCAGGCACAGGCCAACGCCCATGTTGAAGGTCTTGCACGCCTCGTTGGGCGCAAGCTCGGCCTGGCGCGACACATAGGTGATGACGGGCGGAACGTCCCAGCCCATCTCGGCACCGTTGCGGGTGACCACGGCGTCGACGTCGTCGGCCAGCGCGCGGTTGAGGTTCTCGGTAATGCCGCCGCCGGTGATGTGTGCGATAGCGTGCACGTTGGCGCCGCCGCGCAGCAGCTCCAGAATCGGCTTGACGTAGATGCGCGTGGGAGCCAGCAGGGCGTCTGCCAGCGAAGCACCGCCGAGCTCCTCGAGCGGACGGCTCAGCTCCTCCGCCTTAGCGGCGGCCTCGGGCGTGCCCGGCTTAATGCCGTCGACGCCGATGACCTTGCGCACGAGCGAGTAGCCGTTGGAGTGCACGCCGGTGGAAGGCAGACCCAGGATCACATCGCCCGGGCGGACGTTTGCGGGGTCGAGCATCTTGGGACGGTCGACGACGCCCACGGTAAATCCGGCAAGATCGTAGTCGGCAGGAGCCATAACGCCCGGGTGCTCGGCCATCTCGCCGCCCACGAGCGCGCAACCCGCGAGCTTGCAGCCGTCGGCCACGCCCTTGATAATCTTTGCCATGTGCTCGGCCTCGATGTGGCCGATGGCAACATAGTCCAGGAAGAACAGCGGCTCGGCGCCCGAAGCCAGAATGTCGTTGACGCACATGGCGACCAGGTCCTGGCCCACCGTCTCGTGGCGATCCATGATCTGGGCGAGCACGAGCTTGGTGCCCACGCCGTCGGTACCGCTGATCAGGATCGGGTCTTCCATATCCTTGAGCGCGGCGGCCGAGAATAAGCCACCAAAGCCACCGATACCGCCGATGACCTCGGGACGGTTGGTGTCCTTAACCATTTGCTTAATAGCGTCGACGGCGCGGCCGCCCTCGGCGGTATCGACGCCGGCGTCCTCATACGTCACATGCTTGCTGTCGCTCATCTGGACCTTCCTCTCCCACTACCGTAGCGCCGCCCGGGCGCCAAACGGTGCTCATAGTTGCGTTCATTTCGGCGCGCGCCATAACAACGCGCGCCGTCATATCAACAAAACAGCAGGTAAAACCTACCAAAATAAACCTGTCCCTACATGGCAGGTTTTAGGCCTCGCCGTGTTCCTCTTCCCAGCTGCGGTCGTCGTATTTCTCGACCACGGCGTCGTCATCAAAGTGCAGCGGCTTGTCCAGGTTGCGGGGCTTAAAGCCCTCCATGAACTTGTCGCGGCCAAAACTCTCGGGAATCGCCACGGGGTAGCGGCCGGTAAAGCACGCATCGCAGTAACCGCCCTTGGGCATGACCTTAAGCAGGCCCTCGACCGAAAGGAAGGCCAGCGAATCGGCGCCGATATACTCGCAAATCTCGTCGACCGTCTTGTTGGCACTGATAAGCTGCGACTGCACGTCGGTATCGATACCGTAGAAGCACGGCCAGATGACCTCGGGCGAGTTGATGCGGATATGAATCTCCTTGGCGCCGGCGTTGCGTAGCATCTTGACGAGCTGCACCATGGTGGTGCCGCGCACGATGGAGTCGTCGATGACGACCAGGCGCTTGCCCTCGATGTTGTCGCGCAGCGGGTTGAGTTTCATACGCACGCCCATGGCGCGCAGCTCCTGCGTGGGCTCGATAAACGTACGGCCCACGTAGCGGTTCTTGATGAGGCCCTCGCCAAAGGGAATACCGCTCTCGTGCGAATACCCCTCCGCGGGCGGCAGGCCGGAGTCGGGCACGCCGATGACCAGGTCGGCCTCGACGGGCTCCTCATGTGCCAGCTGACGACCCATGTCATAACGGCAGGCGTAGACGCTCTTGCCGTTCATGATGGAGTCGGGGCGAGCGAAGTAGACCTGCTCAAAGATGCAATTAGCAGGCTCTTCGGCGGCAGGCACGCCCTGCTCGGACACCAGGCCCTCGGCGCTGATGCGCAAAATCTCACCGGGACGGACGTCACGGACGTACTCGGCGCCCACGATGTCGAGCGCACAGGTCTCGGAGGCAACGACCCAGCCGCCGGCACGCGTGACATGGGTGGTGGCGTCGACCGTCGCGGCGCCGTCCTGCGACGGCAGCTGCGAAACGGATGCGGCATCGGCCTGGTCCAGGCCCTCGTCCACCAGCTTGCCCAGCACGAGCGGGCGAATGCCGTGCGGATCGCGGAATGCGTAGAGCGCCTGCTCGTTGATGAGCGTCATGGCGTAGCCGCCGCGCACGAGCTCCATGGTCTTGCGAATGCCCTCGCGCAGATGGCCAGTACGCTGAGTAAAGTAGCCGATGAGTTTGGTCGCGACCTCGGAATCCGAGTTGGAGAGGAACGGTACGCCCAGCTCGATCAGCTGGCGACGCAGCTCGTCGGTGTTGACGAGGGTGCCGTTGTGCGCGAGCGCGATAATGACGCTATTGATGGTAGAGAGGTGCGGCTGAGAGGCTTCCCAGCTCTTGGCGCCGGCGGTGCCGTAGCGCACATGACCCACGGCCAGCTGACCGGAGAGCGTCGACAAGTCGGCATTGGAGAACACGCGGTCGAGCAGGCCCAGATCCTTGCGGACCATAACCGTACCGCCGTCACCAACGGCGATTCCCGCCGATTCTTGGCCACGGTGCTGCAGTGCACGCAGGCCAAAGTACGTCAGTCGAGCCACGTCGCGATCGGGCGCCCACACACCAAAAACGCCGCATTCCTCATGCAGCTGGTCGGAGTCCGGATCATACGTCGACATGGTGTTCACCTGTCCCGCGGCACGCTCGGCCGCGCGGATGGTTTCTTGAGACATGGCATCCCCTCAGAGCCTCGTATTTTGGCGTTACCCGCCTTATTATACGCACGGCGCGACGCGCTCCCCAGCGCATGAGCAGCGCTTTTTAAAAGCCCACCGAGCTAATAATCCGTTTTGCGGCCAAACATTTTATCGGTCTGCCCAGTGCAAGCGCCCGCGCCCCCAGATGGCCGCCGCGTCCACCGTTGGGGATTACAAAGTTGCAATTGGAACGTTCGTCCTGTCTTTTGGCAGGTCGGCGGCGTATCCTAGTAACCTAGGACAAAGCGAGAAAGGTTCTGTATGGATCGAAACGAACTCGACCCCAGCGTCCCCAGCGCCACGGAGGTCAAGAAGATTCCCCTCATCATTAAGGTGTACGCCGTCCTGTGCATCCTGTCCGGCGTGGGCACACTCCCGTCGGTCGCCGCCTTTATGTGGCAGGTCATCACCGCGCTCATTAACGGCAACGCCGCTGCCAAGCTCGGCGACAACACGCTCGTCGCGGTTGGACTCATCGTCGCCGGCATCATGCTCTCTGCGGCAAGTGCCGTCATCCTGATCATCTTTGGCCTGGACCTTATCAAAAACCAGCGCCGCAACGCCGCCCGCCTGTCCTACATCCTTATTGCATTCACCGTCGTCGAGCTTTTGGTCGACGTGATGCTCCAAGGTATCGGGCTCTTCTTGCTTCGTCCCGCTATTCAGCTCGGTATCCTCATTGCGCTTTCAGCCACCGTCGATCCTACGCTTCGCCAGGAGCGCGAACTGCAGCGCCGCCTGCAGGAGATGCTCGACCGCGACGCCGCCGCCGAGGGCATGCTCGGCCGCGATGAAACCGGCGAGGGCTACATCAAGCTCAACTACT
>CABSMN010000118.1 GCA_902478765.1 uncultured Collinsella sp. | reverse complement strand
GTGTATAAGAGACAGGTTGTCGACGGTGTTGACGACGCGTTTGCCGCGACCGTTGATGGCGAGCTGAAGTTGGCGTTTGTGCCCGCCGAGGGCGAACTGCCCTCGCGCTTTGAGATGCGATTTACCGATGAGAGCCGCGCTTCTGCCGGCTGCGGTCGCACCGTGCGTTGGGAGCCCGTCGACGAGGTTCGTAACGTGCGCATTGTTGGCGATGTTTCGTCGGTCGAGGTGTTTGTGAACGATGGCGCACTCGTGTTTTCGACGCGCATCTATCCCGAGGCCTATGGCGTGACCGTTGACGCTCCAGGCGCGAACGTGACCTATCACACGCTCAACATCTAGGCGATTGGTCGTCTATCGGCGCTATACTGCAGCCGTTGCCCACGATGCGGGGAACACCCGCATCGTGGGTTTTTGCTTATGAAGGGACGGTGCCGCGTGGATGTACAGCAGCTAGAAGAGGCCTGGGCTTTGAGGTCCAGTGCGCGCGAGGCGCGTCTTGTTGCGGCCCCGCATGTGCCGGCGGCTCTGTCGCTGTTGGGTATTGTGCGTCCCGGTGACCGTCTGGTGGCCTTTGCGGATGACTTTGCCGATGCGTTTGCGCACGGCTTTGAAGGCTGTGATGTTGTGCTTGTGGACCCGCCGTCGGTTGCGGCGTTTACTGCCGCGTCCGAGGATTTTGATGCTTCGTTTGATGCCGAGGGGCCGCACCTGTGGTGGTTTGTGAACTCTATCGGCGGGTTTGGTCTGCGCGTTCCCGACCTTCGCGCTCTGGGCCGCGCAGCGCGTGAGGCCCATGCGCTGCTGGTTGTGGACAACACCGTGGCGTCGGCTTTTGGCTGCGATCCGCTGCGGCTGGGTGCTGTGCTGTCCCTCGAAGCGCTCGATCGCGTGTGTGCAGGTAGGGCTCCGCGCAAGCTCGTTGCCGCTTCGGTGGCGCGCTCTCAGCTCAAGCGCCATCGTGTGGATGCCGCGGCTGAGTGCGCGCATGCCCTGCTTGAGAGCTGTGGCTTGGCCAAGCTTAATTTGCCTTCTGACGAGGCCGCTGTGCTGGAGCGCGGGCTGGACTCGCTCGATACCCGCATGCAGGCGCATTTCGATCGCGCCCGTGCGCTGGCCGAGTATCTGGCCGCCAACGAGATGGTGCGCAACGTGCGCTATCCCGGACTGAGCTCGCATCCCGACCATGCGGTTGCAACGGGAATCCTCGAGCACGGCTTTGGCCCGGCAGTTGAATTTGACCTTATCGAGCGTAGCGCGGGAGAGCTGTTCGACGCTTTGCCGGGGGAGTTTCGCACATCGCCTGCCGGCGGCGCAACGACGCGCCTTTCGGCCCCACGTGGCAAGCAGGGGAGCACCATCCGCCTCTTTGCCGGCACCGACAATCCCTTGATAGTTGCGGCCACCCTAGACAACGCTCTTCGCAACTAGCTAAATCATCCTCAACTCCATAAGTTGCGGTGAAATAGGGATTGATTTACGGCTTTATCGGCATAAACAGTCCCTATTTCACCGCAACTTATGAGAAGGGGTTGTGCAGCTAAAAAGCCCCGTCCCAAATTGGCTACTCTTTGATGCTGGCGATGAGATCGTTGGCCCTTGTTGCAATTACTTGGTTGATCTCGCCCTGCAACGTCTCGTAGACCGCGATGGCTCGCTCGCCGGCGGGGGTGAGGGTGGATCCGCGGGCGCCGTCGCGCTCGATGAGCTTGCAGCCTAGCTGGCCTTCGGCTTCGTTCACAATGCGCCAGGCCTTGGAATACGCCATGCCCATGCTCTTGGCGGCACGGTTGAGCGAGTGCTCGCGGGCGATACCTTGCAGCAGCAAGACGCAGCCGTGGCCGAAGACGCCCGGCAGATCCTTGTCGCACGCTTGAATGACCAACTTTGCCGTCGTCTTGTACTCCATACGCTCCACGTCTCCCCGCTAAAGTGTTTGCTGGGCAAACGCAAAGCCTGCGTCAAACCCTCGTGTGCTCTTCTTAAATCATGCATTGTAGCAGTCAAAGTGCGTTAAGATACTTCCCCAGTATTGGGCGCCCAAGGTTGGGCTGGGTCCCACGAGGCCTGCAGCCGACCGGTCGCATGGAAAAAGGAGAAACATGGCTACGTTCTTTCCCGGTGAGTCCCACACGTTTTCGGAGTATCTGCTGGTCCCTGGTTACTCGTCCTCGCAGTGCATCCCCAACAACGTCTCTCTTAAGACGCCGCTAACCCGCTTTAAGCGCGGTGAGAAGCCGGCAATCACCCTGAACATCCCCATGGTTTCCGCCATCATGCAGTCCGTCTCGGGCGTCGACATGGGTGTCGCGCTCGCTACCGAGGGTGGCCTGTCCTTCATTTACGGTTCCCAGAGCGCCGAGTCCGAGGCCGCTATGGTCAAGGCCGTCAAGGATCACAAGGCCGGCTTTGTTCAGTCCGATTCCACGCTGACCCCCGACATGACCATGGAGCAGGTCATCGAGCTCAAGGAGAAGACCGGTCATTCCACCATGCCGGTTACCGACGACGGCACTCCCAAGGGTAAGCTCCTGGGCATCGTCACCAGCCGTGACTATCGCCCCAGTCGCGATGACCACCAGACGAAGGTCTCTGAGTTCATGACCCCGCGTGAGCAGCTCATCGTGGGCGACAAGAACATCAGCCTCAAGGTTGCCAACGACGTCATCTGGGACAACAAGCTCAACGCTCTGCCCATCGTCGACGACAACGATCACCTCATGGGCATTGTCTTCCGCAAGGACTATGACAGCCACAAGACCAACCCCAACGAGCTGCTCGACGGCGACAAGCGCTACATGGTCGGCGCCGGTATCAACACCCGCGACTATGCCGAGCGCGTGCCGCTGCTCATCGAGGCCGGCGCCGATGTCCTGTGCATCGACTCTTCCGAGGGCTTCAGCGAGTGGCAGAAGCGCACCATCGAGTGGATCCGCGCTAACTACGGCGAGGACGTCAAGGTCGGTGCCGGTAACGTCGTCGACGCCGAGGGCTTCCGCTTTTTGGCCGACTGCGGTGCCGACTTCATCAAGGTCGGTATCGGCGGTGGCTCCATCTGCATTACCCGCGAGACCAAGGGTATCGGCCGTGGCCAGGCCACCGCGCTGATCGACGTCTGCCGCGCCCGTGACGAGTACTACGAGGAGACCGGTGTCTACGTGCCCGTGTGCTCCGACGGCGGCATCGTCTACGACTACCACATGACGCTCGCCCTTGCCATGGGTGCTGACTTTATGATGCTGGGCCGCTACTTCGCTCGCTTCGACGAGAGCCCGACCGAGCGCGTCAACGTCAACGGCCAGTACATGAAGGAGTACTGGGGCGAGGGTTCTGCGCGTGCCCGCAACTGGCAGCGCTACGACCTGGGCGGAGCCGCGAAGCTCAGCTTCGTCGAGGGCGTCGACTCCTACGTTCCCTATGCCGGCTCCCTCAAGGACGGCGTGGGCGGCACGCTCTACAAGGTCAAGTCTACGATGTGCAACTGCGGTGCCCTCTCGATCCCCGAGCTCCAGGAAAAGGCACGCCTGACCCTGGTGAGCTCGACCTCCATCGTCGAAGGCGGCGCCCACGACGTTGTCGTTAAGGATTCGCAGCAGTCTGTGTCTTATCGATAGGATAAGAGCTGCACATAAAGGTTGAGTATCAACCACGTTATTTAGATAAAGCGAGATGCCCGCAAGTCGCAGGCATCTCGCTTGTCGTATTTGCTATCATCATCCAAGTTAACCTTAGGGTCGGTCGGCTTGGCTTTGTTCGCTACAAGTTCCGCACGCAAAGAAGAGCACTTAATGTGCTCTTCGTCTTGCGCAGGACTGTCCGCAGTAGCGAATAAAGCCAAGCCGACCGATCCCAGCTAAGATTAAAGGAGCTGATATGTGCGATTGCACAGATCATAAGGACGAGATTCCTGCCTACGACGCGCAGGCCATTGAGTCCAAGTGGATGAAGGCCTGGGAGGACTCCAACCTCTTTGCCGTCGACACCGACGACAGCAAGCCCAAGAAGTACGTGCTTGAGATGTTCCCGTATCCGTCGGGCGACCTGCACATGGGCCACGCGCGCAACTATACCATCGGCGATGCCATGGCCCGTCAGGCCCGCATGCGCGGCTACGACGTCCTGCACCCCATGGGCTTTGACGCCTTTGGCCTGCCCGCCGAGAACGCCGCCATCAAGCACAACACGCAGGCTGCCGCCTGGACGTATAAGAACATGGACCAGGCGCTTGCCACGATGAAGCGCATGGGCTTCTCCTACGATCTGGATCGCATGGTCAAGACCTGCAGCCCCGACTACTACCGCTGGGGTCAGTGGATCTTTGAGAAGATGTGGGAAAAGGGCCTGGTCTACCGCAAGAAGAACCCGGTCAACTGGTGCCCCACCTGCAAGACCGTTCTGGCCAACGAGCAGGTTACCGATGGCAAGTGCTGGCGCTGTGGCACCGAGCCCGAGAAGCGCGACCTGGAGCAGTGGTACTACAAGATTACCGATTACTCTCAGGAGCTGCTCGACGACCTGGAGAAGCTCCCCGGCTGGCCCGAGCGCGTCAAGCAGATGCAGGCCAACTGGATCGGCCGCTCCGAGGGCGCCGAGGTCGACTTTACCCTGTGCGACCAGGATGGTGAGCCCATCGAGGGCGATGAGGGCAAGATCACCGTCTTCACCACGCGTGCCGATACGCTCTTTGGCGTCTCCTTCTTTGTCCTGGCTCCCGAGTACGCTCGTCTGCACGAGCTTGTCGAGGGCACGGAGTACGAGGAGGCCGTCACCAAGATTGTCGAGGACTCCAAGCATATCTCTGCCGTGGAGCGTGCCCAGGGCACCCTCGAGAAGCACGGTGCCTTTACGGGCCGCTACGTGGTGAACCCCGTCAACGGCGAGAAGGTCCCCGTGTGGGTTGCCGATTATGTCGTTGCCGACTACGGCACCGGTGCCGTCATGGCCGTTCCCTGCGGCGACCAGCGCGACTTTGAGTTTGCCCGCAAGTACGACCTGCCGATCGTGCCGATCATCCTGGACGATGACGATCGCGCTGC
>CABSMN010000117.1 GCA_902478765.1 uncultured Collinsella sp. | reverse complement strand
CAAGTCCATCCTCAAGTCGTTCCGTGAGAACTACGTGCCCGATCGCACTATGCCCATCGCCATCATGACGGCCGATGCCGAGAAGGACGGCGACTGGCTCGAAGCCGCCATCCGCAAGGAGGAGGGCTGCGCCGACGTCACCATCATCCGCAGCTCTGTGGGCCCCACCATTGGCTCGCACGTAGGCCCCGGCATGGTGGCTTGCGCGTTTTGGGGCAAGAACCGCGCCGAGAAGGCCTCGCTTTCCGACCGCATCGCGCGCCGTGTGCGCGGCGAGTAGACAGGCGCTACGACCACGGGCGCCCCGCAGCTCAAGCGCTGGCGCTGAGTATTCAACCTGGTAACAACACCCAACCCAAAAGGAAAGGTTTCATGGCAAACAAGCTCTCCGTCGCATTCATCGGCACCGGAATCATGGGTGCCCCCATCGCCGGCCACATCCTGGACGCCGGCTATCCCGTCACGGTCAACAACCGCACCAAGTCCAAGGCTGCCACGCTTATCGAGCGTGGTGCCGTCTGGGCCGATACGCCGGCCGATGCCGTGGCTAACGCCGATGTCGTCTTTACCATGGTGGGCTATCCCTCCGAGGTCGAGGAGCTCTATCTGGCGGGCGACGGCCTGCTCGCGTGCACCAAGCCGGGCGCGGTGCTGATCGACCTCACCACGAGCTCCCCCGAGCTGGCGCGCGACATTGCCGAGGCCGCTCAGGTTTCTGGTCGTATGGCGTTTGACTGTCCCGTCACCGGCGGCGAGTCGGGCGCCATCGCCGGCACGCTCACGGCTATCGTGGGCGCTACCGAGAACGATATCGCTCCGGTTCGCGATATCCTTTCCACCTTTGCGGCCAACATTTGCTGCTTCGATGGCGCCGGCAAGGGCCAGGCTGCCAAGCTCGCCAACCAGGTGTCGCTGGGCGCCTGCATGGTCGGCATGGCAGACGCCATGGCATTTGCCGAGCTGAGCGGCCTTGATCTGGAGAAGACTCGACAGATGATCCTGGGCGGTACCGGCAAGTCCGGCGCCATGGAGAGCCTGGCGCCCAAGGCGCTCGACGGCGACTACAAGCCCGGCTTTATGGTCGAGCACTTCATTAAGGACCTGCGCCTAGCGCTCGCTTACGCCGACGATCGTGAGCTCGCGCTGCCCGGTGCCGACGTGGCCTTTACGCTCTACGACATGCTCGACGCCATTGGTGGCGCCAAGCTGGGCACCCAGGCCATCACGGTCCTCTACAAGGAGGAGGCCGACGCCATCGCCGCCGGTCTGGACTGGTCGCAGTATCGTCCCGAGGAGCATGGCGCTCACGAGGACGGCTGCGGTTGCGGTGAGCATGGCGACGACCACGAGTGCGGTTGCGGCCACCACCATGGCGAGGACCACGAGTGCTGCGGCGGCCGCGGCCATGACGACGGCCACGAGTGCTGCTGCGGCCATCATCACGAGGAGTAGCGCCCATGAGCTGGACGTTCGTGGTGCTTGCGCTGGTGCTCTTTCTCTTTGCGATCTACATCGGCTTTTTGTGCGGCCAGTGGGCGTGCGAAAAGCGCGTGATCACCAAGCGCGACTACTGGATTGCCAACTTTGCAGGAGCGGCGGCAGTCGTCCTGCTGACCTGGGTGTTCTCGCTGTTCCCGCTGGTGCAGTTTGCGCCGATCGGCTGGCTCGGCGGCTTTATCGCCGGCCTTAAGATGAGCTTTGGCGAGTCCGTCGGTCCGTGGCGCAAGCACGACGAGGTCTTTAACGTCAACAAGGCCCACCGCGCCGCCGCCGACGCGGGCGATGCCGAGGAGCGCCGCCGTGCGCGTCGCAATGGCGCGGCCGACCGACAGCTCATCTCGGTCACCGATGACAGCAAGGGTGCTGGCAAGCACGCTAAGAAATAGTAAGAAGAGGTAACTATGGCAGAAAACAAGGAAGAACAGCTCACCGACGAGGAGCTGGCACAGCTTCAGCTGGCAGAGGAGAACGAGAACGCCGTCGACCGTCTGGTCAAGGAGCTCGGCTGCCCCACGCGCCGCATCCGTCAGTTTGCCGCCCGCGTGCTGCACCTGCTTGCCGAGCGCGATCCTCAGCGCGTCGTGCCCTGCGTGCCCGCGCTGATCGAGGCACTCGACCGCCCCGAGGCTCAGACCCGCTGGGAGGCTCTCGATGCCTTAGCGGCGCTCGCCACTACCTGCCCCGAGCAGCTGGGCGATGCCTTTGAGGGCGCCGAGACCGCGCTGTTCGACGAGATTTCCTCCACGCTGCGCTATGCCGCCTTCCGCCTGCTGTGCGTGTGGGGCGCCACGAGCGTCGAGCGTTCGCGCGAGGCTTGGCCCATCCTGGACGAGGCCATCCAGTGCTACCACGGCGATCTCGAGTATCGCGATATGCTCGGTTGCCTGTACGAGTTTGGCCAGGGCGAGATCGACGCCGAGGTCGCCGAGAAGCTTGCGCTGCGCCTTAAGTTCGATGCCGAGAACGGCAAAGGCAGCTATCTCAAGGCCCGTTCGAGCGAGATTTGCGAAATGCTTGTTAAACGTTTTGGCCTGGATCTCTCCAAAAAGAAGAAGCGTGCTAGCGTTAAAAAATCTGAGGCCGCCGAAGACGAGGAGTAACAGATTATGGCGCACGATGTAGTCCTGATTCCCGGTGACGGTATCGGTCCCGAGATTACGCAGGCCATGCGCCGCGTGGTCGAGGCCACCGGTGTCCAGATCAATTGGAACGTCCAAGAGGCCGGTGCCGGCGTCATGGACGAGTTTGGCACGCCACTACCTCAGCACGTGCTCGACGCGGTCGCCGAGACCAAGGTTGCTATCAAGGGTCCCATCACCACACCGGTCGGCACGGGTTTCCGCAGCGTTAACGTCGCCCTGCGCAAGCATTTTGACCTGTACGCCTGCGTGCGACCCTGCCTGTCGCAGCCGGGCGACGGCTCGCGCTTCCGCGACGTCGACCTGGTCATCGTGCGTGAGAACACCGAGGACCTCTACGCCGGCATCGAGTTCGATGAGGGCGCTGCCGAGGTCGAGGAGCTCTCGCAGCTCGTCGAGCGCTCGGGCCAGAAGACCTTCGCCGCGGATTCCGCGATCTCAATCAAGCCCATCTCCATCGCCAAGAGCCGCCGTATTGTGGAGTACGCCTTTGAGTACGCCCGCCGCTGCGGCCGCAAAAAGGTGACGGCCGTGCATAAGGCCAACATCATGAAGGCGACCGACGGCCTGTTCCTGCGCGTTGCGCGCGAGGTGGCCGCCAACTATCCCGATATCGAGTTCAACGATAAGATTGTCGACGCCACCTGCATGGGCCTGGTCCAGAACCCCAACGACTTCGATGTCCTGGTGCTGCCCAACCTGTACGGCGACATCGTGAGCGACCTGTGCGCCGGCCTCGTGGGCGGTTTAGGGATGGCCCCCGGCTCCAACATCGGTGCCGACTGCGCCATCTTTGAGGCTACGCACGGCTCCGCGCCCGATATCGCCGGCCAGGATATCGCCAACCCCACGGCCGAGATCCTCTCTGCTGCGATGATGCTCGATCACCTGGGCGAGAACGATGCTGCCAATCGCATTCGCGCCGCCGTATCTGCCACGCTCGACGAAGGCGAGCAGGTTACCGGCGACGTGCGTCGTGCCCAGACCGGCTCCGTTGAGGGCGCTGTGGGCACGCAGGCCTTTGCCGACGCCGTTATCGCTCACCTGGCCTAAGGCAGGCACACTGCAAACGCCTAAATAGTACTTAAGTGTTTGCGTATAACCTAAGAATCAATACGCCCGGCGTCTCGTCGGGCGTATTCTATTGAGGACTATGTTTCCTAACAAGGAGTAACTGATATGGGTCTGATTCAAAAGAAGGACGAGAAGGACGAGATCGACGGCATCCAGATCATCGAGCGCGGCGAAGGCCCCGACGGTGATGAGGAGAAGATCGATCTGGTTGCCGGCACGTCTGCCGAGCACATTGCTGCCGGTACGACGGCCGAGGAGGAGGACGCTCGCCTGGAGGCAAAGATCACCGCGGACGCCGCCGACGAGAACCTCATGCCCGAGGAACAGGACGAGGACGACGACTCCGACGCGGACGACCATGCATCCAAGCACAAGAAGACGATGATTGCCGCCTTTGTGGTCGCTATCGTGATCGCTGCTGTGGTCGGCTTCTTTATCGGCAACGGTGGTTTTGGCGGCAAGGGCGTCGGCTCGGCGACCCTCACCGAGGACCAGCTCGATTCGACCGTGGCAAGCTACAGCTACAACGGCAAGAAGAGCGACATCACCGCGCGCGAGGCCATTGAGAGCCAGTACAGCCTCGACACCGTCAAGGATGGCGATGGCAACTACACCGCTCCCTCTGCCGACGTCATTCTGTCCTACGTGCGCAACAAGATTCTGCTCGATGCTGCCGAGGACGAGGGCATTACCGTCTCCTCTAAGGAGATGAAGAAGTACGCCGAGGATTCCATCGGCACCTCCGACTACAAGACCATGGCAAAACAGTACGGCGTATCCAAGGACCAGGCCAAGCAGATCGTCCGTCAGTCCGCGACGCTGCAGAAGCTCTACAAGAAGAAGGTCGGCGACAGCTCCGCAAGCATGCCGACCGCCCCGACCGAGCCTGCTGACGGCAACGAGGAGACCGCGAGCAAGGACTACGCCGACTACATCATCAACCTTGCCGGCGACGAGTGGGATAGCTCAAAGGGCACCTGGAAGGATGCCGACAGCACCTATGCTAAGGCGTTCGCCGACGATGCCTTTACTGCCGATAGCGCGACCTATAAGCAGGCTATGACCGCCTATTACACCGCCTACCAGCAGTACTCCTCGCAGGCTTCGAGCGCCAGCTCCAAGTGGACCGAGTATGCTAACGGCCTCTACGCCAAGGCCAACATCAGCATCTACGGCCTGTTTGCGTAAGATCTGCCTGAGCTTTCGAGCGCGTAGCCGAAATATCTGATGAAGCCCCCTAGAATGGACATCGTTCTAGGGGGCTTTTTGCGTTGGAGGGAAGCTGTCTCTTATACACATCTGACGCTGCCGACGAAGCTAGAAGTG
>CABSMN010000116.1 GCA_902478765.1 uncultured Collinsella sp. | reverse complement strand
CTTCGTCGGCAGCGTCAGATGTGTATAAGAGACAGACTCTATGCAGGGCGCGGGCGTAAAGAAAACGCCTCAGTGACGCAGAGTGGGACGCGCTTTCCCAATGGCAGCCCAGGCGGAAAGCCCATCCCGGAATCCGCGCTCAGACTGGGACGTAGTTTCCGGATGACACATCAAGCGGAAACTGCATCCCGGAATCCGCGCTCAGAACGGGTCGCGCTTTCCCAATGACGGTCCAAGCGGAAAGCGCATCCCGGAATCCCGCCTCAAACTGGGACGCGCTTTCCGCTTCACCTGCCGCCTCGAAAAACCTGCGCGCCCTCCATTCCAAAACTGGGTAGAAGAAAGCCAAAACGCAATCGCAGGAGGTCAATATGACTGCAGAAGATAAGGCAAAGAATGCCGGCAAGGTCGCGCTCGTCTTGGAGGGTGGCAGTTTTCGTGGGCAGTTTACCGCCGGCGTGCTCGACGTTCTCATGGAGGCCGGTGTCGAAATTCCGGCGGTATATGGCGTATCGGCCGGTGCGCTCAACGGCGTCAACTACAAGTCACACCAGATCGGTCGCGTCAATCGCATCAACCTGACCTTCTGCAATGACAACCGCTACATGGGTGCCGCATCCTTCGCATCCACGGGCTCCATCGTGGGTTACGACTTTATCTTCAACGATATCCAGGACCGCCTGGATCCCTTTGACAACGAGGCGTTCGATGCGAGCCCCATCGAGATGTACGCCGTCGCGACGGACATGCTCTTTGGAACTGCCGCATACCTGCCGGTCAAAAGCGCCGTGCTCGACCTCGACGCCGTGCGTGCCTCGACCTCGTTGCCGCTGGTGACGCCGCCGGTCGAGATTGACGGGCACAAATACGTCGACGGCGGCGTAGCCGATTCGGTTCCTATCGAGCATGTGCTGGAGGAGGCCGGCTTCGAGCGCGCGGTTGTCATTGTCACGCAGGACCGCTTGTACGAGAAAAAGCCCTACGAGTTTATGCCTGCCGCGCGCGCCCGCTATGCCGACTACCCCTACCTGCTCGAGGCTATCGAGACGCGCCACGACCGCTATAACCTCCAGCGCATGCACCTGTGGAAGTATGAGCGCGAGGGCCGCGCGCTGGTCATCGCTCCGCAAAAGCCGGTCGAGGTCGGCCATGTCGAGCATGATCCGGCCAAGCTTCTCGACCTGTATATTCAGGGTCGCCAGGAGGCAAAGCGTTTGCTCGCGGAGATCCAGGAGTTTGTTGAGCGCTAGCGCTGCAACATCACGGCTCGTGGATGACATGTGCAGAAACTCTGGTCGGAGCCAAAATACCTGTTGACTCGTACGGCGAGCGGGGTAATATGGACGGGTTACTTGCAGAGCCCCGTGAATCTCTGTAACAACACGTACTGTACATGGAGGAGTCTAAGTGATTTCGAAATCGACTCACTACGCCAAGCAGGGCGAGGTCCAGCGCAACTGGGTTCTCGTCGACGCCGATGGTGCTGTCCTGGGCCGTCTTGCCACCCAGATCGCAATGATCCTGCGCGGTAAGAACAAGCCCCAGTTCACGCCCAACAGCGACTGCGGCGACTTCGTTGTCGTCATCAACGCCGATAAGGTCCAGCTTACCGGTAACAAGGCCGACACGAAGACCTATTATCGCCACAGCGGCTACAACGGCGGCCTCAAGGCTGAGAGCTTCCGCCAGGCTATGGAGAAGCACCCGGAGAAGGTCATCGAGCGCGCCGTTCGCGGTATGCTGCCCAAGACCACCCTCGGCCGTGCCCAGATGACCAAGCTTAAGGTCTACGCTGGTGCCGAGCATCCGCATGCTGCCCAGAACCCCACGAAGATTGAGCTGGAGGCTTAAAGATGGCTGAGAACACCGTTGTCTACCAGGGTACCGGCCGTCGTAAGAACGCCGTCGCCCGCGTCCGTCTCGTCCCCGGCACCGGCAAGGTGACCATCAACAAGCGTGACGCCGAGCAGTATTTCGGCCGTCATCAGCTCGTTGAGAACGCCCTTGCTCCCTTCAAGGTGACCGACACCGCCGGTCAGTTCGACGTTATCGCTCTGTGCGATGGCGGCGGCATCTCCGGTCAGTCCGGCGCTCTGCGCCTGGGCATCGCCCGCGCTCTTCTGAACGCTGGCGACTATCGTGCTGACCTCAAGAAGGCCGGTTTCCTTACGCGCGATGCTCGCGTGGTCGAGCGCAAGAAGTACGGCCTCAAGAAGGCCCGCCGCGCTCCCCAGTTCTCCAAGCGCTAAGGTTTTATCTCCTTTCGAGATACAATGTACAAGCGGGGCCTGCCGATTCCTCGGCGGGTCCCGCTTTTCTTTTTCGACTAGGGTGGGCGGTTGCATATCGCCTGCTAGGGAAGGAGCGATCCTATGCCCCAGAACATCTTCGGTACCGACGGCGTCCGTGGCGTCGCCAATGCCGACCTCTCGTGCGACCTCGCGTTTCGCCTGGGCCGCGCGGCGACCAAGTTCCTTGGTCCGGATATCTGCATCGGCCGCGACACGCGTCTTTCGGGCACCATGCTCGAGAGCGCTCTGACCGCCGGCATCATGGCTGAGGGCGGCCGTCCGCACTGCTGCGGCGTCATCCCCACGCCCGCCGTAGCGCTGCTCACCGTCCAGAACGAGCTCGACGGCGGCATCGTCATCTCTGCTTCGCACAATCCGCCGGAGTTCAACGGCATTAAATTCTTTAGCCGCAAGGGCATGAAGCTTCCCGACGCGGTCGAGGAAGAGATCAGCGCCTGGGTCATGTCCGAGGAGGCCATGGCTGCCGACACGCTGCCGACCGGCGCCGGCGTGGGCCACATCATCAAGATGAAGGACGCTCGCAAGGCATATGTCGACCACGCCATCGATACGCTTGATGGCCTGAGGCTCGATGGCCTGGTCGTTGCCGTCGACTGCGGTCATGGCGCCTCTTGCCAGACTACGCCCGCCGCGCTGCAGCGCCTGGGTGCCACGGTCCATGCCATCAACACCGATTACTGCGGCACTGACATTAACGTTGAGTGCGGCTCCACTCACCTTGAGCCCCTGCGCGAGCTCGTGCTGCGCACCCACGCCGATATCGGCCTGGCCCACGACGGCGACGCCGACCGCGTACTGTTCGTGGACAGCGAGGGCAATGAGATCGACGGTGACTACATCCTGGCTATCTGCGGTTCTGACCTCGCCGCCCGCGGCAAGCTCGCCAACTCCGAGATCGTCTCGACCGTCATGTGCAACCTGGGCTTCTCCATCGCTATGAAGGAGCAGGGCTTCGAGATGGTTCAGACCGCCGTGGGCGATCGCTACGTTCTGGAGCGTATGCTCGCGGATGGCGCCGTCATCGGCGGCGAGCAGTCCGGCCACATCATCTTCCTGGAGCACAACACCACCGGTGACGGTCTGGTGACGGCTCTGCAGCTGCTGGCCGTGCTCAAGCGCACCGGTCGTACCCTCACCGATCTTGCCGGAATCATGAAGAAGTACCCGCAGGTACTCGTCAACGTGCATTCCGACAACAAGGCCGGCCTGGATGATTGCCAGCCCATCTGGGATGCCGTCGCTGCTGCCGAGAAGGAGCTTGACGGCCGCGGCCGCATTCTGGTGCGTCCGAGCGGTACCGAGCCGTTGGTCCGCGTTATGGCCGAGGCCGAGACGCACGAGCTGACCCAGCGCGTTGTCGACGACATCGTCGAGGTTGTCAAGCGCGAACTTCCCTAATGGTCAAAAACGAGTGCCAAGTGGTAAACTGTTAAGGCTATTTTGGTCGATTGGTATGTCCGAGGGGGAGCATGTTCACTAAAGTCCTAAGGTCTTTTGGTATGCGTGGTCGAGTCCTTACGCTGGATGCTCCCATCTCGGGCGACGTCATTCCGTTGTCCGAGGTCAATGACCAGACATTTGCCACCGGCCTTTTGGGCCAGGGCGTGGCGATTCAGCCTACCGGCACGCGTGTGATTGCACCGGCTGATGCCAAGGTCGAGGCCATTTTTCCCACGGGACACGCTGTTGCGCTTAACACGGTCGATGGCTTGGACGTGCTCATCCACGTTGGTTTGGACACTGTTCAGCTTGAGGGCAAGCACTTTACCGTACATGCGCAAGTGGGTGACATCGTCCATAAGGGCGATGTGCTCATTGAGTTCGATCGCGAGGCAATTGCTGCCGAGGGCTACGATGTGACGGTTCCCATCTTGGTGTGCAACTCTGTTGAGTTCTCGAGCATCAAGGGTTCCGTTGGCGTGCATGTCGAAGAGATGGACCAGCTCATCGTTGCTCGCGAGCGCTAGCAAGTGCACGTGGCCATTAGCCTACAATTCAAACACGTTTACGGAGGGCGCCCTTGAAAGAGGGCGCCCTCCGTGGCAAGATGGGACTTGTTCGAAGCTAAAAGGCTTCGGGTCACCGTGGACGGGCAGGGGCCTCGACGCGGGTAGACACGAGACACATACATTACGCGACCTCGCCCTGGTGGCCGCACACGTTGGTTGCGGCCGACGCGGGCCGCGGGCAAGTGCTTGTAAGGGGAGCCTTGCCTCTCTTGTACGAGAAAGGACGCGTAATGAAGATCATTAAAGCTAAAGACTACGAGGATATGAGCCGCAAGGCCGCCAATATTATCTCGGCGCAGGTTATCCTCAAGCCCGACTGTGTGCTGGGCCTTGCCACCGGCTCCACCCCGATCGGTGCCTACAAGCAGCTTGCTGCTTGGTACGAGAAGGGCGACGTCGACTTTGCCGAGGTCAGCACCTACAACCTGGACGAGTATCGCGGCCTTTCGCACGACGATCCCCAGAGCTATCACTACTTCATGCGTGAGAACTTCTTCGATCACATCAACATCGACCTGAACAACACGCATGTGCCCGACGGTTCCAACCCCGACGCCGCCGCTGCCTGCTCTGAGTACGACAAGATCGTCGCCGAGGCCGGTTACCCGGATCTGCAGTTGCTCGGCATTGGCAACAACGGCCACATCGGTTTCAACGAGCCCGATGACCACTTCTCCAAGGGCACGCACTGCGTCGACCTCACCGAGAGCACCATTCAGGCCAACAG
>CABSMN010000115.1 GCA_902478765.1 uncultured Collinsella sp. | reverse complement strand
CGACGGGGAACGTGTTGGTCAGCTTGACGCCAAACTCCAGGCCGCGCTCGGCGCACAGGGCAATCAGGCGCTCGAACATGGGCACGGCATCGGCCCACTGCAGATCCTCGCGGAAGTGCGTGTCATCGAAGACGATGTAGTCAAAGCCCAGCTCGTTGAGGCGCTGACGGGCAAACTCATAGCCCAGCAGCGTGGGGTTGCACTTGATGTAGGTATTGAGGCCCTTCTCGGTGATGAGGTAGGTCGCGATGCGCTCGATCTCCGCCGGCGGGCAGCCGTGCAGGGTAGACTCGGTGATGGAGTTGGAGACGCGCGCCGGGATGGACTCGACAAACGCAGCGTCGACATGCTCAAACTTGTCCAGGTTAGCGAGCGCCCACGTGCGGCACTCGTCCCAAACCTCGGAGCCGCTGGCGTCCTTCATGCCCTCGATGTAGGCGTCGACCTTGGGGCTCTTGATGCCCTCGAGGTCATAGCCCACCGACATGTTGAAGACAAAGCCGTCCGGGCTGCCCAGGCCGTATTCGCGGGCAATCAGGTGGCAGGCAAACCATGCCTTCACGTACTCGGCAAAGGCCTGCGGAACCTCGAGCTCGGTCGACCACTCGCAGTTGTAGCACTCGTCCTGCGCCACGATGCAGGGCTTGTTGACGCACTTGGAGAGCTCCTCGCCGTCCATAACCTGGACGGTCTTGAGCTCAAAGAAGCGGGAACCAGCCACATAGGATGCCACGATGTTCTGGGCAAGCTGCGTATTGGGACCGGCGGCCGGGCCAAACGGAGTCTCGATGCGCTCGTCAAAAATGGGAAGCGCACCCTCCTGGTTGGTCGTGACCATCTTGCGCACGCCAAAGATGGCGTCCTGGGTCTTGTGCTCCTCGATGATCCAGTTCATCAGCTGCGAAAACGGGATCGGCCTCATGATGTCGCTCATAGTGAGCTCCTCTCTGTAACGCCCGGCGAGACCGCGCGGCGGGCGCAAATACGGTGTAGCGCTAGCACAGCGCCGGCGACCCCGCGGAGGTCGCCTATACGCGCGTCGGATGCGGCGAAACATCCGACGCGCGCGAATCTACTTGTAATTAGTAGGTGCGATCGTTGAGCGTGCTCCAGAGCTTCTTGGACTCGGCCATGGTCCACGCGTTGATCTTGTCCTCATCAATGCCAACGAACTCGCGATCCTTGTACAGGACGCGGCCGTTGATGATGGTAGTGCGGCAGTTTTTGCCCATCATGCCAAAGAGCATGTGGCCGTCGATATTCTCCTCGCTCAGCGGCGTAAAGGGCTTGTAGTCCATGACGATGACGTCGGCGGCAGCGCCGGCCTCGAGCACGCCGAGCTTGCGATCGAAGTACTTGCTCGCCATCTTGGCGTTGTTCTCGAACAGCATGGTCATGGCCTCGCACCAGCCCACGTTGGGCATGGCGGCGTTGTGGCGCTGAATGATCAGGAAGACCTTGAGGCTCTCGAGCATATCGTGGGTGTAGGCGTCGGTGCCCATGCACACGGGGATGCCGCGGCGGAAGAACTCGAGCACGGGAGCGCAGCCCACGGCGTTGCCCATATTGGATTCGGGGTTGTTGACCAGCCAGGTGCCGGACTCCTTGACGATATCCATCTCGGCGGGCGTCACGTGGATGCAGTGGCCGAGCATGGTGTCGGGACCCAGCAGGTTGTGCTGCAGCAGGCGCTCGACGGGGCTGATGCCACCGCGGTTGAGGCGGGAGTCCCACACGTCGTTCATGCCCTCGCACACATGGATGTGGAAGCCGGTCAGGCCGTTGTTGGCCTCGGCCATCTTATCCATGGTCTCGTCCGACAGCGTAAAGGTGGCGTGACCGCCAAACATGGCGGCGATCATGTGGTTGTCGTTATCGCGACGCTCCTTGGCGGCCCACTGGGCAAACTCGGCGTTCTCGGCAATGGCCTGGTCGCATTTTTCCTGGCCACGGCGGTCGGAGACCTCGTAGCACAGGCACGACCGCATGCCCAGCTCCTGAGCGGCGTCCTTAATGGTAAAGAGGCTTCCCGGGATCTCGCAGAAGCTCGCGTGGTGATCGAAGATCGTGGTGACGCCATCGCGGATGGAGTCAAGAATCGTGGCATAGGCGCTGGCCTTGGTGCCGTCGAGCGTCAGGTTGTCGTCGATCTTCCACCACTGCTGCTCAAGATTCTCCAGGAAGTTGGTGGGGTTGCAGCCCTTAATGGCAAGGCCGCGGGCCAGACCCGAGTAGATGTGGGTGTGGCAGTTGATGAGTCCGGGCATGATGAGGTTGCCCTGGGCGTCGACGTACTCGGCATCCGGGTACTTGGCCTTGAGCTCGCACTCGGGGCCTACTTCGACGATCGTATCTCCGTCAATGGCGACCGCGCCGTTGGGAATGAACGGGGTCTGAGCGTTGCGGGTAAAAACGGAACCGTTAGCGACCAGAAGCATGAATGCTCCCTTCAACATCAGGGGCGGGGTTTGACACCTCTGACATGGCGGAGTGCGAAGCGCCGGCCTACACCGGAAACGGGCCCTCTCCCGTCAACGCTTCACCAAAGGGACAAACCCTTTGAAGTGCGGCTTGGCGCCGCATGACGTCGGCGGACGAGGCGATGCGCCCGCCGACGAATAGCACCGAATTGGTTACTTCTTGCTCTCGGGCAAGACCAGATCCACGGCAGCGTCCTTGGCAGCATCGATGTGCTGAGCCACGACCGGCGTCTGCGGAAGGATCAGGTTAAGGACAATGGCCATAATGGCGGTGGGGGTTACGGCATTGGAGCCGATGACGGTGGATACCCAGGCGGGCATACCCTCGCCGGCAAGGCAACCGCTGGCCATCCAGATACCCAGGCCAAAGACGACGGAGGTACCGACGATGGTGGTAGTGCGCTGCGTGAGGCCCTCGCGGGTGAACATGCGCACGCCGTTCATGGTGATGGTGCCAAAGACGCCGACGGTCGCGCCGCCGATGACGGGCTGCGGGATAGCGGAAAGGACGGCAGAGAGCTGCGGGAACAGACCGGCGATGGCAAAGACGGCCGCGATGATCACAAAGACCCACTTGTTGACGACCTTGTTGGAGCAGATGATGCCCACGTTCTGGCCAAGGGCGCTGGTAGGAAGACCGCCCAGCAGGCCGCCGACCATAGAGGTGAGGCCCTGGGACACGATAGCGCCGGAGAGCTCGCGCTCGGTGGGCATACGGTCGATGGAGCCCAGGCAGGCGGCGGAGACGTCGCCGATAACCTGAATGGCAACCATGGGGAACACGACGGCGAGGGTAATGCAGACCTCGGGATCAAACTCGAGCGCATAGGGCATGAGCTTGGGAAGGGCGAAGACCTGAGCGGTGGCGACGCTTGAGAAGTCGATCATGCCAAAGGGGATGGAGACGATCATGCCAACGATCATGCCAAAGAACACGGATCCCAGCTTGAGCGTGCCCTTGCCAAAGTTGGCGAGCGCAAAGACCACGGCGAAGGTGATAAGAGCGACGCACCAGGCCTGCGGGGTGCCCCACAGCGGCGTGCCCATGCCGCCGGCCATGTACTTGACGGCCGTGGGATAGAGAGAGACGCCAATGGAGAAGATGACCGTACCGGTCACGACGGGCGGGAACAGCCACTTAATCTTGCTGTAGGCCAGACCAAAGAGGACCGCGACGGCACCGCCGACAATCTCGCCGCCCAGCAGTGCACCAAAGCTAAAGCCCGAGGCACCCATAGCCTGCAGGGCCGGCAGGAACGCGAACGAAACGCCCATGACGATGGGCAGGCCGCCGCCGATGCGACGGAAGGGAGCGAAGGCCTGAAGGGCCGTATCGATCGCCGAAAGAATGAGCGCGACCTGGATGATGTCGGTGCTCTGCTGGCTATTAAAGCCGTAGACGCCAGCCATGATGACCGCCGGGGTAATGATGCCGGCAAACGATGCCAGTACGTGCTGAAGGGCACACGGGATCATTTCCTTAACGGGAGGCATGCCTTCACGAGTGAACAGGGCTTCAGTGCCGTTCGTAACCGTCTCCTGGGTCATTTGACCACCAATCCTCGAAGTAGTTGTTTTCGCATCTAACGCTCTATTGTGACGCAGTGCGGGGTTGAGGTTGTGCCTTCGTTGCATATCGTATTAAAGATGATTCTCATTCTCAATAATAATTTTTTGTTATCAGACTATTCTTAAGCTGAGACAATGCATTTCCGCAGGTCAGGAAAGTGTCCGGTCAAAATAACATCTAACTTTTCTTTTGGTCAACCGTTTACCGCCAAAATCCTACCGCTCGTCTGTATTACGCAATGTACCTGCGAATATGCGAGTCAATAGACACCGTGTTACCATGAGAAAAAATTGTTATGAACATTTCCGATTTCACCCAAAGGAGTTGCCCGTGAACGAGACCGTACGCCGCTTTTTGCCGATGGTCGATTTCCTGGAGCAGATACTCGGTAAGAACAGCGAGATCGTGCTGCACGATTTCTCGGATCCCGACCACGCCATCGTCGATATTCGCAACGGCATTGTGAGCGGCCGTAAGGTCGGCGGTCCCGCCACCGATCTGGCGCTCAAGATCATGCACGACCCCAAGTATCGCGACCTGCCGTTTATTACGGGCTACGAGGGCCGCGGCGCCGGAGGCAAGACGCTGGAGTCCGCGACGTTCTTTATCCGCGAGGATGACGAGATCGTCGGTATGCTCTGCGTCAACACCGACCTCTCGACCGTACGCTCCATAAACGCCATGGCGCAGCAGCTCATGGCGTGCTTCGACGCAGCGCCGACGCGCACGGAGCCCGCCCCTATCGAGGTCGAAAGCCTTTCGGAGTCCACCCAGGAGCTCATCGACCGCAGCATTGCCGAGTTGCTGAGCGCGCGCGGGCTGGATGTAGCGTCGCTTGGTCAGAGCGACCGCGTGGACGTCATTCGCCACCTCAACGGCAACGGGGTGTTCATGCTCAAGGGCGCCGTGGCCTGCGCTGCCACCGCGTTGGGCATCTCGGAGCCCAGCGTGTACCGCTACCTGCAAAAAGTCCGCAAGGAGGGCTAACGAGCAAAATGGAGCGCGGCTCCAC
>CABSMN010000114.1 GCA_902478765.1 uncultured Collinsella sp. | reverse complement strand
ATAAGAGACAGGTGCACCGACCTCGTTCATCGCGATATCGGCAACGATGGGAGCAGCGCCGGTACCGGTGCCACCGCCCTCGCCGCAGGTGATGAACACCATGTCGGCACCAGCAAGCGCCTCGGCAATGTCGTCGCGGGACTCATCGGCAGCCTTGCGGCCAACCTCGGGGTTGGCGCCGGCGCCCAGGCCGCGGGTAAGGTCGGTGCCGATGTGCACCTTGATATCGGCATCAGAGATCGCGAGTGCCTGAGCATCGGTGTTGATGGCAACAAACTCGACGCCGCGGATGCCCTCTTCGATCATTCGATTGACCGCGTTGGTACCGCCGCCGCCGACGCCGACCACCTTAATGACGGCAAGGTAGTTGTTGATCTCTGTCTCGTGCATGTCGGTCCTCCGAACAAAGGTTATAGCCATAGCATGGGTCGACCCCTGCGCACATTAACCTTCAGGTTGAAAGTAAATGCAAAGGTAAACCGTATTATGTTTGCACATTATGAACGTATCAGTCAAATAATTGACCGTGAAAACCAAACAAACCAGATAAACGGCGTGGTATGGCCCCTCAACAAAGTAACAACCAGCGCTACGAGGTCGGAGCATTCCTAAATGTGTAGTTGCCCGGAGAGCGCACATTGATATACGTTACGCCCTCTACCTGCGAAAGCAACTTGGTGACTACGCGTTCTTTCTTGGCGATATCGTTCGAATCGCCCAGCGACACCTCAATGCCGTTATTGAGGTTTGCCGAGATGGCTTCGACCGAAGGCGTGGAAATATCCTTGACTTGTCCCAAGAACTCGCTCGAAAAACCACGCACATAATCCAGGCCGGCCTTAACGGCTTTGGAGTTCACCGCCTGGCCGGAAACCGGAGCGACATCCGCCGAGACATCAGTCAACAGCACCGCGCCATAATGCTTAGCGAGCGCCAGCGCGGCATCGATTCCGGTCAAGGTATTTGAGCCCTGCCCTGTCGTGATGACGTTGCCCTGGTCGTCCACTTCGACCGACGTCGACAGTGGGGCGATCCAGGTGTCATCATCCCCGATGGCCCAGGCAAGGTCATCGGAGCTGATATAGGCAATTGCGATGACCTTGCGCTCCATAGGCGTAATGATGAGCGTATGCGGGAACTGACGCTGGACATCCACGCCCGAGACCCACGGGTTCTGCCTGAGATCCTCGGTAATCTGGTCGGGATCGACGTTAAAAAGCGACGTTCCCTCGGGCAAATCGATCAGCTGGATAGCATCGTGCTTCGTCACATGCTCGCTGCCTTGAATCTGAATATCAGTGGCGGTAAACAATCCAGAGTTAATCACCACGATGGCAACGACGACGAGCACGGCCAAGACGGCCAGAACGCCGCCCACGATTTTGCCTTTGCCTGTAACGACAGAAGCGGCGTCTGATGTTTTATTTACCATCGCCCCAAGTGAAGACAACGGGTTGACGCTTTTTTTACCCGAAGGCTTCTTGACGGTAACCGGGACCGATGTCAGCGAGCGCGGTTTCGATGCGCCCAGCGTGCGACCTGGACGCGGCGCTTTAGTTCCCGTCGAGGGCTTAGGAGTTGCCATGGGACGGGCAGGTTTGGCGCCCATAACAGGCTTTGACGTCACCGAGGGACGCGAGGACTTTTTTGCGGCCGGACGATTACCGAGCTGCGAGCCGACGACCGGACGACTGGTCTGTCGAGCATGCCCGACAGACTTAGAATGCGCGACGGTATTGCGTTGAGGTTTGGCAGGCGCGCCGGAACGCCCTCCGGCGCGGCGGAAGGTGGGTTTCGATGCTCTAGAAGCCGAGGAATTTAACTTCCGGTCTGAGCTCGATGCCATACGCCTCCCTCACCTTTCCGTGCACATGTCTGATAACCGCGGCAACGTCATCGGCCGAGGCAGTTCCGTTATTAACGATAAAATTAGCGTGAACGGGCGAAACTTCCGCGCCGCCAATTGAAAAACCCTTTAATCCACAATCCTCGATAAGCTTGCCCACACTCGCATCGGGCGGATTGCGAAAGACCGACCCGCAGGATGCGCGACCCATGGGCTGCGTACGCTTGCGCCTCGTCAGGTACCGCTCCATGCGCTCGCGAATGTCGGCCTTGGGCGCCGGTTTAAGCTTGAGCACGCACTCGAGGATGATCTCATTGCGGGGAAGGCTACATTCGCGGTAGCCCCAAGTGATCTCGGACCCCGCATAATGCTTGATACCGGATGCCGGGTCAAACGTTACGACATCCTCAACCAGCGAGCCAATCCACTCGGTCCGTGTGCCGGCATTCATAGATATCGCACCGCCGACCGAACCAGGGATGCCAACGGCAAACTCAAGGCCCGAGAGGCTACGCGACAGGGCATCGTTGACCAGGCGCGCAAACATCACGCCCGCACCGACCGTCAGCGTACAACCGTCATCGGCAACAACCGTGCGCTGAAACTCACGTCCGAGCGAAATGACGGCACCGCGATAACCGCCATCGGCAACCAGCAGATTGGAGCCCTTGCCGATGATGACCCACGGCACCTGCTCGCGATCGAGCACCGCCACGGCGCGGCGGAGGGCATGATAGCTATGACACGTTACAAAGAGGTCGGCCTTGCCGCCGATACGATAGCTCGTATGACGCGCAAGGCGCTCGTCCTCGATCACATCCGTGTCGATCATGCCCGAAAGCGCCATGACGGCGTTAAACAGACCCATTAGACTTAAGCGTCTTTCTTGGCAGTCAGATACTCGATAAACTCGGGGCCGACGGTCGTAACGTCACCGGCACCCATAGTGAGCAGCAGGTCGCCCTCGCCCACCATCTGCTCGAGCTCCTGATTGAGCTCAAGACGGCTGGAGCAGTACACGACCTCCTTGCCAGGATGCTTGGCGCGCACGGTATCGGCGAGCATCTTAGAGGTGACACCCGGAATGGGCATCTCGCCAGCCGAGAACACATCAATCAGCAGCAGTTTATCGGCATTGGCAAATGCATCGGCAAAGTCGTCGCACAGGGCCTGCAGGCGCGAATAGCGGTGCGGCTGGAACACGACGTCGACGTGCTTGTAGCCCAGCGACGAAGCGGCAGCAAGCGTCGCCTTGATCTCGGTGGGGTGATGGCCGTAATCATCGACCACGGTGATGCCATCGATATCGCCCACGTGGGTAAAGCGACGGCGGACGCCCTCAAAGCTCGAGAGCGCCTTGGCGGCGGCGTCAATGTCAAGGCCCAGGACATGGGCGACGGTGAGCACCGCCGTGGCGTTGAGCATGTTGTGGCGACCGGGATTGCTCTTGATCTCCACAGCGTGCTCAGTGCCGTCCTCAAAGCGAACGATAAAGTCGCTCTGGATGCCCTTGACATCCGGGTGCATGCAGACGATGTCGTTGCTCTCGGCAAAGCCGTAGGAAAGCACGTGACGACCCGTCGACTTGGCGAGCTCGACCAGATGCGGGTCCTCACCGCAGACGATGACGGTGCCGTCCTCGCCCACCAGGCTCATGAATTTGGCGAAAGTTGCCTCGATCTCCTCGATACCCGAGTAGTGATCGAGGTGGTCGGCCTCGACGTTGGTCACGATGACCACGTTGGGGTTCAGGAACAGGAAGGAGCTGTCGGACTCGTCGGCCTCGGCGACAAAGTAGTCGCCCGAGCCGTTCTTGCCGTTCGTGTCATAGCCCTCGACGATGCCACCGATCAAGAAGCTCGGATCCAGACCCATGCGGTCGAGCATGGTGGCGCACATCGAAGACGTGGTGGTCTTGCCATGCGTGCCGGCAACAGCGACGGTGGTGTAGCCGTGGCCCAAAGCAGAGAGCATCTTGGCACGGGGCCACACGGGAATACCAAGCTCGCGAGCGCGCACGAGTTCAGGGTTGGACTCCGGAATAGCGGTGGAGACAACAACCACGTCGGGCTTGACCTCGTCGATCGTGGCGGCCTCATGGCCCACATGCACCTTCACACCAGCGCGGGTAAGCTGGCGGATATAACGTGACGTCTTAAGGTCGGAGCCGGTAACGGCATAACCGCGCTCGTGAAGAACGAGGGCGATGCCGCTCATGCCGGCGCCGCCGATACCGATAAAGTGGGCGCTCTTAAACTCGGGCGCGGAGGTTGCAGTCTGGGAATCAGCCATGTGCTCGTGTACTCCTTGCGTAAACACTGCCTGTAACCCGTTAACTGTACCGCACCTACCGCATCAGCGCGAGGGCGACCGACGATATCCCGTCTAACTAACGCAAACCCTCTACCGCATCGGCCAGAAGAGCGGCGGCCCTATCCTGAGCCAGACCACGCGCCGCCTGACGCATGGCGTCGCGCGCCGCCGCGTCATCGACCAGGTGCAGCAGTTCATCGGCAAAGGCAGAACCGTCGATATCGGCATCGGCGCAGAGCACACCGGCCCCGGCGTCGACCAGATAACGGGCATTGGTGGTTTGGTGGTCGGCCGTCGCATGCGGATACGGCACGAGCACCGAGGGCACGGCGAGCGCAGCAATCTCGGCCACGCTCGATGCACCCGAACGCGAGAGCACCAAATCGGCAGCAGCCAGCATATCGCCCATGTTGTCGATGTAAGGCTGGACGCGGTAACGCTTCGCCTCCTCGGGCGTCAGCGCCAAAGCGCGCTCGGTCTCCTCAAAGCCGTCGGCACCCGTCGAATGCAACACATAGAGGTTCTTGCGCGAAAGCAGCTCGTTTTTGAGCGAAGCCACGCGCTCGTTGAGGTGCTGGGCGCCAAGTGAACCGCCAAAGACGAGCAGCAGCGTAGCGTCCTCGGGAACGCCAAGTGCTTTGCGGCCGCGAGCGCGATCGCCCTCGATCACCGAGCGACGTACGGGGTTGCCGGTCATGAGCACGTGGCCAGGGTCACCTTCGCGCTCAAAGACCGAACGCGCTGCCGGCACCGAGATGCACACGCGGGCGGCGTGGGAGTTCATCATCTTGTTGGCCAGGCCCGGAACAGAGTTCTGCTCATGCAGCAGATACGGAACGCCCGCGCCCTTGCACCACCCCAGCAGCGGAACCTCGACATAGGCTGTCTCTTATACACATCTCCGA
>CABSMN010000113.1 GCA_902478765.1 uncultured Collinsella sp. | reverse complement strand
CAGATGTGTATAAGAGACAGGGCTTTGATATCGCCGTCGTCTATGCCGGCAGCGTCGATGCGGCGCGCAAGACGTGCGAAGCCTGTGAGGCGGTTGGCGCCACGGCACGCGCATATCAATGCGACGTGGCCGATCCCGCTGCCGTCAACGCGTGCGTGGAAGCGGTCCTCAACGACTTTGGTTCCATTTGGGCGCTCGTCAACAACGCCGGCTTCACCCGCGATGGCCTGCTCATGCGCATGGGCGATGACGCATTCGATCGCGTGCTCGATGTCAATCTCAAGGGAACATTCAATATGACGCGCGCGCTCACCAAGACCTTTATGCGCCAGCGCGGCGGTTGCGTCGTCAACATGAGCTCGGTCGTGGGCCTGATGGGCAATGCCGGGCAAGCCAACTACGCTGCTTCCAAGGCGGGCGTGATAGGGCTTACCAAGGCGGTGGCGCGCGAGCTTGCGCCTCGTGGCGTACGAGCGAACGCGGTCGCCCCCGGGTTTGTCGAGACAGATATGACGGCAAAGCTCTCGGAGAAGGTGCGTACGGCAACCGAGGAACAGATTCCCCTTAAGCGCATGGCACGTCCCGAGGAAGTGGCCGGCGTGGTGCGCTTTTTAGCGAGCGATGCGGCTGCTTACATTACGGGCGAGGTCGTGCGCGTCGACGGCGGAATGGCGATGTAGAAACCAGGGCCGAAGAACGGCTTGGATGAGGAGACCATGATGGAACAGAGAGTTGCAATCACCGGCATCGGTGCCGTATCGCCGCTCGGCAACACCGCGCTTGCCACCTGGGCGGCCATGTGCGCCGGGACCTGTGGCATCGGCCCGATCACGCACTTCGATACCGATGCGTTTACCGTCAAGGTGGCGGCCGAAGTCAAGGGCTTTGACGGCAACGAGTACTTTGGCAAGCGTGACGCCAAGCATCTGGACCCCTGCGTTCAGTTTGCGATGGCGGCTTCGGACGAGGCAATGCACGATGCGGGCTTTGATGTCGAAGGCGCCATCGATCGTGAGCGCCTGGGCGTCTACGTGGGCTCGGGCGTGGGCGGCATGACGACGCTCGTCGACAACGTCCACACGATCGCCGATCGTGGACCTCGCCGCGCATCGCCCTATATGATTGCGATGATGATCCCCAACATGGCTTCGGGCAATATCGCGATCCGCCACAAGGCAAAGGGACCGACCCTGCCAGTCGTGACTGCTTGCGCGACCTCGGCCCATGCGGTGGGCGAGGCGTTCCGCGCCATCAAGCACGGCTATGCCGACGCGATCCTCGCGGGCGGCGCCGAGGCGGCCATTATCCCCGATGCCGTTGCAGGCTTTACGTCCTGCCGCGCATTGACCACCAACCCCGATCCTGCGACGGCTTGCCGCCCGTTCGATGCAGACCGCGACGGCTTTGTGATGGGCGAGGGCGCTTGCGTGCTGGTACTCGAGAGCATGGAACATGCGCAGGCGCGCGGTGCGCACATTTATGCCGAGGTCGTGGGCTACGGCAACACCGATGATGCTTATCACATCACGAGTCCCGATCCCGAGGCTGCCGGCATTGCCCGCGCGATATCGCTGGCGGTGGCCGAGGGCGACGTCAAGCCTTCCGAGGGCCTCTACATCAATGCCCACGGCACCTCGACCAAGCTTAATGATTCGTCCGAGACGGCGGGCATTAAGCGAGCGCTCGGCGAGGACGCGGCGCGCGCCGCACATGTCTCGTCGACCAAGTCGATGACGGGGCACATGATCGGTGCCACGGGGGCCATTGAGGTCATGGCCTGCGCCATGGCACTCGAGCAGGGCGTGGTGCCGCCGACCATTAACTACCACACGCCCGATTCCGCCTGCGATCTTGATTACACGCCCAATCGCGCGGTTCGCGCCGACCTTACCTGGGCGCTTTCGACCAACCTGGGCTTTGGCGGGCACAACGCCGCCATCGCGCTGCGTAGATATACGAGGAGCTAGAGCATGGATTCCAAAAGACTTGCCGAGATAGCCGATGTGATGGAGGACCGCGGCCTCACGCGCGTACGCGTTGAGGAGCCCGATGGCACCGCGGTCGAACTCGAGCGCGCGAGTGTGGCGCAGCCGGTTGCCGTGCCCATGCCTATGCCGAGCGCCATGGCCGCTCAAGTTGCAGCTCCCACAGTCGCGCCTGCCGCACCGGAACCCGCCACGCAGACACCTGCCGCCGCGCCGGAGCCCAAGGGCACCGAGGTGACTGCTCCCATGGTGGGTGTCTTCTATGCTGCCCCTACGCCGGGCGACGAGCCATTTGTGCGCGTGGGCTCCAAGGTCAAGGCCGGCGAGACCCTCTGCATCATCGAGGCCATGAAGGTTCTCAACGAGGTGACGGCCGAGGCAGACGGTGAGGTGCTCGAGATCTGCGTGGCCGACGGCGACCTCGTGGAGTTTGGCAGCTGCCTCATGAGGATCGGATAGGTGATATCCATGAACAAAGAAGAGCTCAAGAAGCTGTTACCGCATCGCGAGCCGATGCTTTTGCTCGACGAAGCCGAGCTGGTGGGCGACGAGGCCCACGGCAAGATCACGATTACAGGCGACGAGTACTTTTTGCAGGGACATTTTCCGGGAAACCCGGTCGTTCCCGGCGTGATTCAGTGCGAGATGCTCGCCCAGAACTGCTGCGTGCTGCTGATGGGCGATGAGGAGGCGCGCGGCGCGACGCCGTTCTACACGAGTCTGGACAAGGTGCGCTTTAAGCGTCCGGTGCGCCCGGGCGACACGGTGGATCTAGTGTGCTCCATCACGCGTGCGCGCGGGCCGTTCCGCTTTGCGACGGGTACTGCGAGCGTCAACGGTGAGGTTTGCTGCCGCGCCGATATGTCTTTTGCACTCATGCACGAAAGTTAAGGAAGGCTCCATGTTCGACAAAGTGCTCATCGCCAACCGCGGCGAAGTCGCGGTCCGTGTTATCCGCGCGTGCCGCGATATGGGCATCAAGACCGTCGCCGTTTATTCCACGGCCGATGCGGACGCGCTACACGTGCAGCTTGCCGACGAGGCGTATTGCATCGGCGGCCCGCGTCTTGCCGAGAGCTACCTCAACGACGATGCCGTGCTCACCTGTGCCGTAAAGTCGGGAGCTAAGGCAATTCATCCCGGCTATGGCTTCTTTTCCGAGAAGGCGAGCTTCGTGCGCGACTGCGACAAGTTCGGTCTGGCGTTTGTCGGTCCTTCGGCCGAGGTGATCGACAGCATGGGCGACAAGGACGCCGCACGCCGAACGGCTGCTGCCGCGGGCGTGCCCATCGTGCCGGGCTGCGATTTGCTCAAAAGCCCCGAGGAGGCGACGGCCGAGGCCGAGCGCATCGGCTGTCCCGTGCTCATCAAGGCGCGTGCCGGCGGTGGCGGTCGCGGTATTCGCAAGGTCGAGCGCGTGGAAGACGCGGCAAAGGCGTTCATCGAGGCGCGTGCCGAGGGCGAGGCCGTTTTTGGCGACGGCGAGTGCTACATGGAGAAGTTCGTCGCGCCGGCGCATCACGTTGAGGTACAGATTATGGCCGATAAGCAGGGCCATGTGTTTTCGCTCGGCGAGCGCGAGTGCTCGGTGCAGCGCCGCAACCAAAAGCTGATCGAGGAGAGCCCCGCGCCGTGCCTCGACGGACGCGACGATATTCGTGCCCGTATGCACAAGGCGGCGCGCGACTTGGCTCGTGCCGTTGGCTATGAGGGCGCCGGCACCATTGAGTTTCTGTACTCGGACGACGGCAATTTCTACTTTATGGAAATGAACACGCGCTTGCAGGTGGAGCATCCGGTTACAGAGTTTGTAACCGATACCGACTTGGTCAAGTGGCAGCTGCGCGTGGCAGCCGGCCAGCCTCTGCCCTTTGAGCAGGAGGACATGCCGGTGCGCAACCACGCCATGGAGTGCCGCATCAATGCCGAAACGCCGGACTTTCTGCCGTCGTGCGGAACGGTCACCGCGTTGCGTGTGCCGGGTGGCCCGCGCGTGCGCTGGGATTCCGCCATGTTTACCGGTGCGAAAGTTCCGCCGTACTACGACTCCATGCTCGGCAAGCTCATCGTGTGTGCGCCCACGCGTGACGGCGCCATTCGCAAGATGCGCTCGGCCCTGGGCGAGCTCGTGATTGGGGGCGTGAGCGAAAACAGCGAGCTTCAGCTCGACGTGCTGGCAAACGACGAGTTCTTGTCGGGCATGTATCACACCGATCTGATGGGGCATCTCTATGCTGATGAATAGGAAAGCGAAGACGGTCAACGTCCTCGAGGGGCCGATGACCGAGTCATGCGCCGAGTTTCCCGCGCGCCACGTGTTTATCAAGTGCCCGGAGTGCCGCCGTGTGATCGATGAGGCACGCCTGCACGACAACCTCGAGGTGTGCCCCCGTTGCGGCAAGCACTTTCGCGTGAGTGGGCGCGACCGTATGCGCATGACGGTCGACGAGGGCACGTTTGAGGAATGGGATGCTAATCTGGCGTCGGAGGACTTCCTCTCGTTTCCCGGTTATGCCGACAAACTCAAGAGCGTGAGCGAGCGTTCGGGCGAGCGCGATGCCGTTGTGTGCGGCAGGGGCAAAATCTGCGGTTGCGATACCGCACTCTTCTTTATGGATGCCAACTTTATGATGGGCTCGATGGGCTCCGTGGTGGGCGAGAAGATCTGTCGCACATTTGAGCATGCGACCGAGCTGGGATTGCCAGTTGTCGGCTTTACCGTTTCGGGCGGTGCGCGCATGCAAGAGGGCGTGACATCGCTTATGCAGATGGCCAAGATTTCTGCGGCGGTTAGGCGCCACAGCGAGGCGGGCGGCCTGTATATCACGGTGCTCACCGACCCCACGACCGGCGGCGTAACCGCGAGCTTTGCCATGGAGGGCGACATTATCCTGGCCGAGCCCGATGCCCTGACGGCATTTGCCGGCCCGCGCGTGATCGAGCAGAACATGCACAAGCGCCTGCCCAAGGGATTTCAGCGCTCCGAGTTTTTGCTGGAGCACGGCTTTTGCGATGCCGTTGTTCTGCGTGGCGAGATTGCGCTCACGGTAGGCGAGCTGCTGGCGCTGCACGAAGGGCGCGCGCCCGGCCTAGGGGCTCCGCATGAGATCTGTCTCTTATACACATCTCCGAGCCCACGAGACT
>CABSMN010000112.1 GCA_902478765.1 uncultured Collinsella sp. | reverse complement strand
CCACATCGGCATGCGTGGCAAACTCGTCGAGCGTCATGCCGAGCTCCTGCTCGATGGTGATCTCTCCCCCGCGCGTGACGACAAGCGCCGACTCGGCACCTGCCTGGCGCAGGCATTTGAGGCACTCAAGACCCAGCGCGGCACCGCTGGCGCCAGACACGCCAACGACAATGCGACGGGGACGGACAGAAGACTCAGGCATGACGGCTCCTTAACTACTTGGTAGGGCTACTTACTAGAAAGCAATCTCCTTGGCCCACTTGTCTGTGTCGATCTCCATGAACTGCGAGCGAATGAAGTTCTTCTTGAGGTCGAACGGGACCGTGCAGTCGAAGATGGCCTTGCAGGCGATGCCGTGCTCGCGGATCGTGGGGTCGAACGCGGGGTCGTTGGACGGATCGAGCACGTGGCAGTGGCAACCGGGGATGGTGATGAGGTCCACGTCGGCCTGGAAGCGCGTGGTCATGGCCCACATCACGTCGCTCATATCGAAGATATCGACATCCTCGTCAACAAGGATGACGTGCTTGAGCTCGGAGAATGCCGAGAAGGCGAGCATGGCGGCGTTGCGCTGACGGCCCTCGTCATTTTTGCTCGACTTCTTGAACTGCATGATGGCAACGAACTTGCCGCCGCCGCAGGGGGCAGCGTGGACGTTGAGCAGGCGGCCCGGGATGGCGGTCTCGACCATCTTGTAGATGGATGCCTCGGTGGGGATGCCGGCCATGGACACGTGCTCGTGCGAGGGACCGATGCAGCTCTCCATGATGGGATTGACGCGCGTGGTGACGGCGGTGATCTTGATCACCGGGCAGACCTTGGCGCCACCGGTGTAGCCGGGGAACTCGGGCATGGCGTAGCCGTGGCCGTTGACGTCCTCGTTGATGGTCTCGTCGTGCATGAGGTAGCCCTCGAGCACATACTCGGCATTGGCGATGCACTTCTGCGGAACGGTGACGCAGTCGGCAAGCTCGACGGCGTGGCCGCGCAGGGCGCCGGCGATCTGCAGCTCGTTAAAGCCGAGCGGCGTGGTGGGCGCCTCGAAGCCACAGCACATGTACACGGCGGGGTCCAGGCCGATGGAGATGGAGATGGGCATGTCCTCGCCGCGCTGGCAGTACTCGTCAAAGAACGCGCCCAGGTGACGGCTACCCGGAGTGATCCACATGGCGAGCTTGTCCTTGTCGACGCAGGAGAAGCGGTGGATGGTCACGTCGGACTGGGAGCCGTCGGGGCTCGTGCCGTAGGCGAGGCCCATGGTGATGTAGGGGCCGCCGTCGACGGGCGTGTTGGTGGGAGCGGGAACGATCTTGCGCAGGTCAAAGCCCTCGTCGGTCGCCTTGTACACGACCTCTTGGCAGTCGACGTGCGCACCCTCGGCGATCTGCTCGGGCGCGATCAGGTTCTCGAAGCGCTTGCCGATCTCGAGGCCCAGGTGCTCCTCGTCGAGGTCGAGCAGGGCGGCAACGCGCTTGCGGCTGGCAAGCATGCCGATGCAGACCTTGGCATCGTCAAAGCCCTTGACGTTGTTGAAGACCATCGCCGGGCCCTCTTTGGTCGGACGCATAACGGTGCCGCCGGCACCGACGCGACGATAGACGCCCGAGACCTCGGCGTCCGCGTCGACCTGGGTGTCGGTCTCGAGCAGCTGGCCCGGCATCTCGCGCAAAAAGTCGAGCGCGGAGCGCAGATCGTGGATCTGGGAAGCATCGGTAGTGGACATAGCGTGCTCCTTTCGGGAGAGTGTCCGGCGGCGGGAGTGCCGCCGGCTTGGTAACGTAATGGGGCCGCAGCGCTCATAGATGGGGCGCTCGGGCACTCGCAGTTCAAGCACTCGGCTAATTACAGCCAAGCACTCGACTGCTTACATCAGGCCAAAGAGGTGGAACCAGGCGGCCTCGACCAGCACGACGATAAAGACGACCGCAGTGAGGGGAATGCCCATGCGCATAGCCTCTTTGGAGGTGTAGCCGCCAGCGTCCTTGCCCTCGCCGATAAGGATCGGCAGGTTATGGAACGGCAGGATGTAGTGGATGTTGATGGACGTGAAGACGATGAGCGCCACGGCGAGCGGGCTCACGCTGGAGCCGGCCGCAAAGCTGATGAACGCCGGCACGCACACGCCGAGCACGGCCATGACCGAGCCCATGAACATGTGGATGATCATGGAAAGCGCGGCGACAAGCAGGGCGAACAGGAAGATGTTCTCGGGCACGGAGCTGGGAAGCACGACATCGGCGATCCAGGCGTTCATGCCGGTGGCACCGCCCACGGAGCCCACGGCCATGGCAGCCGTCAGGAACATGAGGGACTTGATGTCGACAGCGCTCCAGCTGGCGGGGGTGAGGACCTCGCCGATGATGGGCATGGCGAGAGAAACGCCGATAGCCAGGGTAACCCAGCCGATGTAATCGCCCGAGACGGTGAGCCACAGCGCGATGGCGATGACAAGCCACACGATGGTGCGGATCTCCTTAACGGAGAGCTTGCCGAGCGCGGCCTGCTTGGCCACGATCTGCTCGCGATCGTAGACGAGCTCCTTGCTGGGCTTAAAGAGGAAGAGGCCCAGGAACAGGGTGCACAGCAGCGCAACCAGCATGGGCACGCTCATGTACAGGAACCAGTCGACGAAGGACGGGCTCATGCCGCCGGCCTCGGCGCTGTACTGCGCAACGAGCGGGTTGAGCGTGGAGTCGCCCGTCAGGAAGAACATGGAGCCCGGGGCGGCAGCGGCAAACACGAGGAAGCCGAGCTTGCCGCGGTCATCGTCACCGTAGCCGGCGGACTCGGCGATAACCGAGACGACGGCGAGGATGAGGAAGGCACGGGGGAACGGATGAGGGATCAGCAGCGACAGCACAAAGGTGAGCGCGAAGATCGAGATGATGAGCGACTTGGCGTCGCGCACGAACTTGAGCATAAACGCATAGGCGATGCGCTCGCCCAGGCCCGACTCCTTGACCGCGCTGGCGATGAGGTAGGCGCCGATGACGAGCCACATGGTGGCTTTGGTCCACGAGCTAAACGTGGAGGCGACCGTCGCCGAGATGCTCGCGGCGCCTGTGTCGTCCACGCACACCTTGAACAGAACGAGCAGCGCGCAATAGAGCAGGCCCACAAAGCCCGGCTGTGCCACACCGCATGCCCAGAACACCACCGTGGCGAGCGTCAGTGCCAGACAGGTCTGACCGCCGACCGTGAGCTCGACCGTCGAGCTCAGCTCCGCCAAAGGAAGAAACTTCACCAGCAAAAAGACAACGATACCCAGCACAAAGCCAATTTCGCGCTTGGTGATCTTAAACGCCTTCTTTTCCGCTTCCATCTCCCCACCTTTCTTGTTGGGGGCGCTCCGGACTCGCGGCCACGCTGGCCGCTTAAAAAGGGGCACCCGTTATCGGACACCCCTTACGTTGCGCTGTGTTGCGGCAATACAGTCAAGCGGGATTTTTGGATGGGAAGCGATCCTCTGGACAAAAAGCGTCACAACATTCGACGGTTTTCTTCGTTTTCGAGATTTTCATCGAATGTTGTGACGGTTTGGATGTGGCAAAGGGACTGTCTTTTTCACATAGCGAGGGCCGTACGGATGGATGGATCGCTGAGAGCCTCGCGAAGCCAGGGGGCCAGCTGCTCGGGGTGACCCTGCAGGTAGCCTTTAAGCTCGGACGGGGCCACGCGGCGCACTTCCGAGATCTCCTCTTGGTTGATATGCAGCTCGCCCGGCTCAACATGGGCAAGGTAGACCTCGCACCATTCGCACTCGCAGCGGCCGTCGCCGTGGTCCTCGCGGTAGGTCACGTGACCGAGGTGTTTGAGCTGGTCGGGTGTGCGCGTGATGCCGAGCTCTTCGTTGATGCGGCGCGCCGTCGCGGCGGTAACGTCTTCCCCGGGGAGCGGATGGCCGGCACAGCCATCGGCCAGCACCCCGCCCCACAGGCGTTTGAGCGGACTGCGACGACAGAGCAGCAGGCGTGCGTCCTCGCCCTGGCCCTCGACCAGAAGCGTCAGAAATGCCTGATGCAGGATTCCCTCGCCGGTATGGGCCTCGATGCGGTCGACGGGGCCAAGCGCCTCGCCGGTCGCGGCATCGACCGCCACGACCTCGGCGCCTGCGCCGCCCTCATCCCAGCCGGCGCGCAGAATGCGGGCTGCGGCCTCCTCGAGCGCGGCGATGAGTTCCTTGGTGGTGTCGAGCACGCGCTGCAGGTCGTCCCCGCTCGCCTGTTCAACATGAAAGCCCGTGCTTGCAACGACTGGCACGCCAAAGCGCGTGGCCAGCGCCGCCGCGATATCGTGCGCCGGGATTTCGTCGCGATGGCACGGAACGGCCAGGATGCTCACCGTCGCCGTACGGCCGGGCTCGGGGCGCGGAATGGCCTGCGCCGTGGCGCCCAGGTGCGCGAACTCCGGCGAGCAGGCGTACACCGCCATGCCTCGCGGCGTCACCGTCAGCTGGGCCTCGAGCGCAAACTTGCCCTCGCCCACTGCAACCTTTGTCGTGTGCATACCCATGGGATCTCCTGTCGCCCGCAATGTACCTGAGACCATCTTCGCCTGTATTGCGACTATACAGGCAAGCGCAGCCTGCGACAAAGGAGGCAGGCACCTGACACATTCTGTTAGAGTTGCAGGGATTGAATCCCGCTTATTCATGCGACATTGGAGTGACAACCTTGACCGCCGCAACCACGCCTAAAAGTAAGTCAACCGCCGCCGCGCTCTCCCCCGCGCGCACCAGGCTCTGCCTGGCGCTGCTCGTGCTGCTGGGATTCTCGCTCGGCTGCTCCGAGTTCGTGGTCATCGGCATCGAAAGTGACTTGGCGACGGAACTCGGCATATCGCTTGCCGCTGCGGGCCAGCTCATCAGCGTTTTTGCACTGGTCTACGCCATCGCGACGCCGGTGCTTGCGCTCAGCACGGGGCGCTTCCGTCGTTACCAGCTGCTCGTGTGCTACAGCATCGTCTTTGTGCTCGGCAACCTGGTCATGGCGTTGGCGCCCAACTTCCAGGTACTGTTTATCTCGCGCATTGTCCTGGGCTCTGTCTCGGGTGCGCTGCTCGCCGTGGGTGTGACGTACATCCCAGAGCTGCTGTCCCCGCAGCAAACTTCGCTTGCCATCTCGGTCGTGTAC
>CABSMN010000111.1 GCA_902478765.1 uncultured Collinsella sp. | reverse complement strand
CCGGCCGACGATGTCGAGGCCCGCGCCGTGACGCGCGCCGCCTACGAGTGCGACGGCCCCGTGTACATGCGCTTTGCCCGTCTGGCCTCGCCGGTTATCAACGACCCCGAGACCTACAAGTTCGAGTTGGGTAAGGGCATTGTCATGCGCGAGGGCGCCGATGTGACCATCATCGCCTGCGGCCTGATGGTCGGCGAGGCTCTCGAGGCCGCCGAGCAGCTTGCTGCCGAGGGCATCGATGCCGAGGTCATCAACATGCACACCATCAAGCCCATCGATGCCGACCTGATCGTCAAGAGCGCCACCAAGACCGGCCACGTCGTGACCGTCGAGGAGCACTCTGTGATCGGTGGCCTGGGCAGCGCCGTTGCCGACGTCCTGTGCGAGCAGTGCCCGACGCCGCTCAAGAAGATCGGTGTCAACGACACCTTCGGCGAGTCCGGCCCGGGTGCCGAGCTCCTGCACAAGTACGGCCTGGACGCCGCCAACATCGTGGCGACCACCAAGGAGTTCTTGGCATAAGGCAAGACGAGGCAAAGTATCGTCTCAACAACCACATCCAAGCCAGAACAGGGGTATCCCCAAAGAGGGCGCCCCTGTTTTTGTTGAATTTAAATTAGAGTCCTGCCAAGCAAAGGTCCCATGGGGAAACGGGCCCATCCCAACAAAGTGCAATTCAGACCCTTCCAACTTTGTATGCGCAGCATCTCAAGTTGGTGCGTCGGCCCCATAGTAGCCGCAGGCCGGGCGCAGGGTTACCTCCCAAATCTTTCCGCAGCGCATGGCCGGCGTTTGTCCGCAGCTCCGCAGGAGCAGGACAAATGCCGGCCATGCGCGAGGACGATTTGGGAGGTAACCCTGCGCCCGGTCGGTGAGACCCAAACCCCGCCATGCTTCTTATGTGCAGCAAAGCTAATGCTGCTAAAATACAAAGCGCTCATGTAGTTTAAACGCACGACGATAAGGAGCACCAGTGGGTAACCACTTCCGTACCTCCGGTGCGGGCGATGATGCCCCCAAGACGCAGACAGGCGTCCAGGGCAGTCGTTTCGCCACTCCGGATTCAGAGGGCCAGCCTGTTGCTCAGGCCCCCGCTCAGCCGGCAGATCAGGCACAGCCGGCATCCGATCCCTTTGCCTACAATCCCACCAGCGATGTCGCGCTTTCCGGCACGGCGGGTTTTGAGCCCGTTCAGGCCGTGACCGCTCGCGTGGAGCAGCCTCAGGCTGGCGCCGCCACGCCGCAGCCTACCATGGCCGGCATTCCCGACCCCATGGCCCCTGCGACGCCGGTTCCTCAGCCTGCGCAGTCCGGTCTCTTTGCCGCTATTCCCGATCCCACGCAGCCTGCTGCCCCGGTGGTCGAGAGCGATCAGGCCGCCGAGGTCGCAAGCCTCGATAACGCGCTCAACAACCCCGATTTTACGTCGGTGTTTGCGCCCATCGATCCGCAAGCCAGCCGCAAGAAGATGGCCAAGCAGGCCGGTGTCGAGCCCGTCATCCTTATGGAGCATGTCACCAAGATCTATCCGGCACAGCCCAACAAGCCTGCACTCGACGACATCAACATCGAGATCTATCCGGGCGAGTTCGTCTTCCTGGTCGGTCATTCCGGCTCGGGTAAGACCACGCTGCTGTCGACGCTCAACCGCGACGTCAAGCCGACGAGCGGCCGCATCTTGGTTGCCGGTCAGGACCTCATGAAGATCAAGAACCGCAAGGTTCCGTTCCTGCGCCGTCAGATTGGCGCCGTGTTCCAGGACTTTAAGCTTCTGCCTCAAAAATCCGCCTACGAAAACGTGGCGTTTGCCCTGCAGTGCATCGGCAAGCCCAAGGGTGTCATTCGCAGCCAGGTTCCCGAGGTGCTGCGTCTGGTCGGCCTGGCCGATCAGATGGACTCGCTGCCCGATCAGCTTTCCGGTGGCGAGCAGCAGCGCGTTGCCGTTGCCCGCGCCATGGTCAACCGCCCGCCGCTGCTTATCTGCGACGAGCCCACGGGCAACCTCGACCCGGCGATCTCGCTGGGCATCATGAAGCTGCTCGAGCGTATTAACCGCACCGGCACCACCGTGATCGTCGCCACGCACGACCGCGAGATGGTCGATAGCATGCACCGTCGCGTGATCGCCCTCGAGGGCGGCCACGTTATCCGCGACCAGGAGAGGGGAGGTTACGGCAACTATGGCACCAACTAACGTGGGCTACTCCTTCAAAGAGGCAATCAGTCACTTCTTCCGTAACTGGACTACCTCGCTCGGCGCCGTCATCACGATCTTCCTTTCGCTGTTTATCATCGGCCTGTTCATCATGGGCTCCGCGATGCTGAACTCCGTGATCGGCACCGTCGAGGATCAGGTCGTCATCAACGCCTTTATTAGCGATGACGCCGATCAGGCCGATGTTCAGGCTTTTGAGGCTGAGCTCAAGACGTGGAGCAACGTCAAGTCCGTGACGTACAAGGACAAGGACGACGCGCTGGCCGAGTATACGAGCAAGATGTCGGGCAACGCCGACGCCACCATGAGCGCGCTCGATGGCCAGAACCCGCTGCCGGCTTCGTTTGCAATTGAGATGGACGATCCGTCCAAGGTCGAGAGCACGGCCCAGAAGCTCAAGAAGAACGCCGACTTCCAGAAGATCGCGGATGACGGCGACGTCAACGCGAGCGTGCTGTACGGCCAAGAGGAAGTGAGCCGCCTGTTCCAGGTGACCAACTACATCCGCATCGCCGCCGTGGTGCTCGTTGGCCTTTTGACCTTTATCGCATTCATCTTCATCAACAACACGATTCGCCTGTCCATCACGGCGCGTCGTCGTGAGATTGCGATTATGCGTCTGGTCGGCGCCAGCAACGGCTTCATTCGCGGCCCGTTTATCACCGAGGGCGTACTGCAGGCCATTTTGGGCTCGCTGCTTTCCATCGGCGTTCTGGAGCTGCTGCGCAATCTGATGATTCCGCGTTTGCAGGAGAGCATCGGCTGGATGTCGTTTGCCCTGCCGATGCAGTACTACCTGGTGACCTATGCTGCGCTGATTCTGGTCGGTGTGATTATCGGTCTCTTTGGTTCTGCCATAGCCATGCGCCGCTACCTGCGCGTGTAGGCATGCCTGGAATTCATCCCTTCCAACGGGTCGTCTCTTATGGGGCGGCCCGTTTTTTGATCTCTAGGGGACGGCAGGAAAGCGAATCATTTGGGTAGACTCTTTGGAGTTCGTCATCGATAGCAAGGAGGCGCCATGGGGCGCAATAACAAGCATAAGCGCGGTGCTCGCAATAAGCGTGGGCCGGTGCGCAGCGAACGCCGTCCGAGCCTGACCGGGCGCGTGCAGCTCCATGAGCATGGCGCCTATGTCATAACCGAGAGCGGCGACTACAAGGTTATGGGCCGCGGTAAGCGCGAGATCATGGACGGCGACACCGTTGCCGTGAGCATTAAGAACAGCCCGCACGGTGAGCGGCGCGCCGTGATCGAAGGCGTGGTTGAGCGCGCAGCCATAAGCGTGGTGGGTACGTACCAGACCGCTGGTCCGCTCGGTGTGATCGAGCCGCTCGATTCGCGCCTGAAGGCCGACTTCTTCATTCTGCCCGAGGATACCTCGGCGGATCGTCTGGGCGTCCACCCGGGTGATGCCGTTGTCGCGCGCATTTTGACCTACCCGACGCGCCTGGAATCGGGCACCGTGACGATCGAACGCCGCATTGGCGGAGATGACGCGCCCGATTTGGGCGTTCAATACGTGATGGCGCGTTACGGCTATACCGATAGCTATCCCGAGGCCGCGCTGGACGAGGCCGAGGGGCTTTCGCTCGATGTGTCCGCGGCGCTTAAGGACCCGCTCCGCCGCGATCTGCGCGACCGCTTTGTCATCACGATCGACCCGGTCGACGCGCGCGACTTTGACGATGCCATTTCGCTTGAGCGCACGCCCGAGGGTGGCTACAAGCTGGGTGTGCATATCGCTGACGTTTCTCACTATGTGGCTTGGGACGGGCATATCGATCTTGAGGCTCGCCATCGTACGACATCGGTGTATCTGGCCGATCGCGTGCTTCCCATGCTGCCCGAACGCCTGTCCTGTGACCTATGCTCTCTTCGCCCTGACGAGGACCGTCTTGCGTTTACCGTTGACATTGAGCTCGATGCGCAGGGTCGCGTGCGGCATTACGATCCGTACCCCAGCGTGATTCGCTCGCGTGTGCGTATGGACTATGACGGCGCCGAGGCGCTGCTGGTGCGTGCCGACGCTGTTGAGTATTCGGTGCTGGAAGGCGCCGCTGAGGATGTTGCGGCTGCTGAGGCCTCGCGCGAGGAGGCGCTTGAGCGCGGTCTTGCGTGCGAGGAAACTGCTCGCGGCTATAACGTCGACCTCGGCGATTTCCTTGTCGCCGCCAACGAACTCGCCGAACTTCGCCGTCGTATTCGTCGTGCCCGCGGCTCAGTCGATTTTGACACGGCCGAGATTCGCGCTCTATTGGATGAGGACGGAGTGCCCGTGCAGATTGTGGCGCGCGAGCGTTCGTGTGCCACGTCGCTTATCGAGGAAGCCATGCTACTCGCCAACGAGTGCGTTGCAGAGTGGCTGGCAGACCGTGATATCGAGGCCTGCTATCGCGTGCATGAGGATCCGAGCCCCGATAGCCTGCACGGTGCCGCCGTTGCGCTGGCGCAGCTAGGCATCATCGACGATCGCCGTGCTGCCGGTATCGCCCTGGGGAGTCCCGATGAGCTACAGGCTGCAGTTGATGCTGCCGCCGGTACGGCCAACGCACCGCTCGTCAACACGCTGCTTCTGCGCAGCATGCAGCGCGCACTGTACAAGCCGCGCAACGAGGGTCACTTTGCGCTCGCCGCGCCGTGCTACTGTCACTTTACGAGTCCCATCCGTCGCTACCCCGATCTGGTGGTGCACCGCGTGCTCAAACTGCAGTTGGCCTATGAACAGCTCGGCGGCAAGGACGCCCTGGTCCGTACGCCGCGGCTGATCGGCAAGGGGCGCGAGTCGCTGCCGCGCATTCTGCCGCAGATCTGCCGCGCATGCAGCGATGCGGAGCGTGCGGCCGATGCCGCCAGCCATGCGACGCAAAAGATCAAGATTGCCCAGTACTATGAGGACCTGTCTCTTATACACATCTGACGCTGCCGACGAAGCT
>CABSMN010000110.1 GCA_902478765.1 uncultured Collinsella sp. | reverse complement strand
GAGATGCAGCGTAGTCTCGTGGGCTCGGAGATGTGTATAAGAGACAGCCCTAGCCACCACCTATGCCCTCAAATGCGGCATCGAGGCACTCGATGAGGACTTTGACCTGCTCATCTGCGGCAAGATGGCAGTGGACGGCGATACGGCCCAGATCGGCCCCGAGCTGGCCGGCGCCTTTGAGATCCCCTGCGTGACCGACGTGAGCTGTGTGCAGAGCGCGGGATTTACGACGTGTGGCTCGCTGGCGCTCGTCCACGGCTGCGATGCCGGCGAGGAGACGGTGTACCTGGAGATGCCGTGTGCGATGACGACCGCCAAGGAGATTGGCCAGCTGCGCATGCCGAGTATTGCCGGTATTCGCGCGGCCGAGGATGCAGACGTGCGCGTGGCCAGCGCTGCCGACGTAAACGCCGATCCCTCGCGTTGCGGCCTTGCCGGATCACCGACGCAGGTCGTGCGCTCGTTTGTGCCCGACCGTGACCAAACGTGCGAGGCCGTTGAGGGAACGGCGTCCGAGCAGGCGGTAAAACTTGCCAAGATTATCGAGGGGATGGCATAGATGAGCGGGCTGATTATCGATAGCGAAGCCTGTATCGGCTGCGGTCGCTGCGTTCGCGCCTGCGCCTCGGGCGGCATTGTGGTGGAGGGCGAGCGCCCCAATCGCTGTGCCCGCGTAACCGACGGCTGTATCCTGTGCGGTGGGTGCGTCGACGCCTGCCCCGTCAACGCCATCTCGATTGAGCGCGACGAGGCCGCCGGCGCGGCAGACCTTGACGCATATCGAGACATCTGGATCTTCGTGCAAACTGACGAGCACGACGCCGTGGCATCCGTGGCCTTCGAGCTCATGGGCAAGGGGCGCGAGCTTGCCGATGCCCGCGGCTGCCGTCTGGTGGCACTGGTCGGCATGAGCCCCGAGGGCTCACTCGGGGACCTGGAGCATCTGATTTGCGCCGGTGCGGACGAAGTTCTGGTCTGTCGTGACGAGCGCCTGCGTCAGAACGACGCGGAGGTCTACGCCCGCTTGATCTGCGATTTGGTGGCCGAGCGCAAGCCCGAGGCCATTCTGTACGGCGCGACCGCCTTTGGTCGCGAGCTGGCGCCCGGTGTGGCCGTGCGCTTGCAGACGGGCCTTACGGCCGATTGCACGGTGCTTTCGATGGATACGGAGACGGGTCTGCTGCAGCAGACGCGCCCGGCGTTTGGCGGCAACCTGATGGCCACCATTATCTGCCCCAACCACCGTCCTCAGATGGCAACGGTGCGCCCCGGCATCTTTAAGGCGCCCGAGTTTGACTATAGCCGCTCCAGCACGATCACCCAGGTGATGCTTGCGGATGACGTTAAGGCCCGTGTCGAGATCTCGATTCCCGCCGAGGAGTGGGGACAGCAGGCCTCAATTGCCGATGCCGAGCGTCTGGTCGTGGTGGGCCGCGGTATCGGCTCCAAGAAGAATCTGCCCCTGATGCGAAAACTCGCCGATGCCCTGGGCGCCGAGCTTGGTTGCACGCGCCCCGTGGTGGAGGCCGGCTGGCTGGAGTATCGCCACCAAATTGGCCAGACGGGTGTATCGGTCTCGCCCAAGCTCCTCGTGAGCATCGGTGTCTCGGGTGCTATCCAGCATCTCGCCGGCATCGGTGGGGCGGAGTGCATTGTCGCCATCAATGAGGACCCGGATGCCCCCATTTTCGGCGCTGCGCAGTACAAGGTTGTCGGTGACGCCGTCGAGGTCGTTGAGGAGCTCCTAGCTCAGCTTGAGCGCTAGGCGCGCGCCAGCCAGGTGCGCATCTCGTTCTTTAGGCGCTCCCAGGTCGCTTGCGTGGTGGGGTCGCTAAAAGGCCGTGCAATGCCAAAGGGCGCGTTGAGCAGGCGGTAGATATCGCCCTGCTCGCGCGCCAGCGCGCGGCTTGCCGGATAGACGAGCTCAAACATAAAGCAGATAAGCCCCACCAAGAAGTCGGCGGGCTCATCGCGCTCATCGCGCGTGACGCAGCGGTGCTCGTCAAAGGCGGCCAGCGTCGGTGCCGAGAAGTGGCTGGCGAGAAACGTGTCCTCATCCACCTTAAGGATGGTCTCGACGGTGCTGTCGGCGATGGTGCGCATAATGTCGATCTTGTCACCATCGCGCACGATATCGCAGAAGCTCAGCGTGCGCTCGTCGAGCTGTGCGGGTAGACGGAAATCGCTGTGATAGGCAATGCTCGCTCGGATGAGCTCATCTTCTGCCGGGTCATCGATAAAGTCGCGGATGCTCGTTACGGCGGGTGCATCGGCGGGATTCTCGTCAAAGAGGACCTCGACGCCCAGTGTTGCATGGCTCATGCTCTCGGCGTCCTTAAAGGTGTCCCAGCGCCGCAGCTGCTCAAAGCGGCCCATATCGTGTAGCAGGCCGCAAAGCCATGCCAAGTCAATATCTTCTGACGACCAGCCCTGCTCGCGCGCTACGGCATCGCATGCCTCGGCCACGTGGTACGTATGCTCGATTTTGAGCGCGATGCGTGGGTTGGTGGCGTCGTAGGCATCGGTGTAGCTTTTGAAGGCCGCGCGCGCCCGGTCTCGATCGATAGCTGTCATAATGACTTCCTAAAAAGTTGTGTCTTTCGATCCGGTGGCAATTGTAGGCGAACTTTATTGCCACCGGTTGATATTTCTGCTGCGTTGCGAGGCGCGCTGCAGACGACTTACCAGAATGGGAGTGGCATGGTCCTTAGGATCTTTAAAATCGTCTGGCCAGTGATGCTTACCTATGTTGCAATAGGCGCGCCGTGCGGAATGATCATGGGGCAGACGGGAATGGAGCCCTGGATGGTCTTTGCTCTGAGCAGCACGTTTGTGACGGGCAGCGGCCAGTTTATGATCTGCAATCTTTGGCTGGCGGGCGTACCGGCACCTTCGATTATCGCGAGCGTCGCCGCCATCTCCTCGCGCTTCGCTCTTTATTCGGCATCGATCGCACCCCATCTGGCGGGCGCCTCGAAGCGTCAGACGCTGGCTGTTGCCGCGACGCTCACCGAGGAGGCATACGGCATCTCGCTTGCCAAGCTGGTTGAGGGGGAGGATTGGGGCCCGCGCGAATCCTTCGTGCTCAACGTGATCCTCATCGCGACATGGGGCGCTTCGTGCACGATGGGTGCCATCGTCGGTGCCGTTGTCGATGTTCCCACCGCTATTGCGAGTTTCGTCTGCACGTCGCTCTTTATCTGTCTACTCTTTTCGCAGCGGCTGTCGCGCGGCAACGTTGTCGCGGCGGTTTCGGGCGCGGTGTCCGTCGCCGTATGCAAGTTCTTGGGCCTCACGAATATTGCCGTGCCGGCAAGCGTCGTGGTCGGCATTGCCATTGCGCTGGCGTGCGATGCTGTATTTGACGGAAGAGGTGCCCGCGATGCCCGTTAACGAGTTCTTGGTTCTGTGGCTGTCGTCGTGGGCTGCTATCGCGTTCTTTCGCATCGCGCCGGCGTTTGCCTTGCGCGGGAGAACGCTGTCGCCCCGCATTACCGAGGCCCTGGGTTATATCCCGCCCGCTGCCTTTGCCGCGCTGGTCGCCAACGACTTGGTGAGCCCCGGCGCGTTCGACGCGGGACTCTGGCCTGCCTTGGTTCCCTGGATTGCGGCTGCCGGCGTCGTGGTGGTGGCAATCAAGACAAAGTCGATGTTGTGGTGCTGTGTTTCGGGCATCGTACTCTATATCGTCTTGAGCCTTATATAGGGGCGGCGTCGCGGGCGCCGAATCTCGTTCCATCCCAACTTGTCGATTTTTTCACCGAGCTGGTCTATTTCTTCTGGTACCATGGTCAAACTTTACTGTAGCAAAGTGTGACGTGGGCTTTTGTGCCTCGTCAACGGAAATGGGGGTTTCATGGCACAGGAAGCAACCGCCAACGGGCAAAAGAAATTCAAGGTCCCGCGTATCCCGGGCGACATCATGATCTATCCCATGATCGTCGGCCTTTTGCTCAACACCTTCTGCCCGCAGGTCTTTGAGATCGGCGGCTTCTTTACCGCCGCCTGCCGCGGCGGCTCCAATACCATCGTCGCTGCGATCCTGCTCTTCGTGGGTGCCGGCATCAGCTTTAAGTCCACGCCGGGCGCTATCAAGACCGGCATCGTCGTACTGATCCCCAAGCTTGTGGTGGCAGCCGCGTTGGGCCTGGGCGTCGCGTACTTCTTTAACGATAACTTTTTGGGTCTGAGCTCGGTCTCCATCATCGGCGGCATCACGTTTTGCAACATGGCGCTCTATACGGGCATCATGGGCGAGTTTGGCGATGAGTCCGAGCAGGGCGCTGTCGGTATCCTGTTCTTTACGGCCGGCCCCGCCGTCACGATGATCATCCTCGGTGTCTCGGGTCTCGCCAACATCCCCGTCGGCACCATCATCGGATCCATCCTGCCGCTTGTTATCGGCATGGTCCTGGGCAACTTGTTCCCGTTTATCAAGAATCTGCTGGTCCCCGGCGCCAATCCCGCGATCGCCGTTATCGGCTTTCAGCTCGGTGCGTCCATGAGCCTTTCGAGCTTTATCACCGGCGGTATTTCGGGCATCCTGCTGGGCCTCATCACGCTCTTTATCGTCGGTCCCATTACCTTTGCCTTCGAGCGCTTGTGTGGCGGCAACGGTAAGGCGGCTGTGGCATGCTCCACCATTGCCGGCACGGCCATGACCACGCCGGTCGCCCTCGCCGAGGTCGCCCCGCGCTATGCCGAGCTTGCGCCCACCGCGTATGCGCAGATCGCCACTGCCGTCATCATCACGGCAATCATGGCTCCGATTCTGACCGGCTGGGTCGACAAGAAGTTTTGCCAGGGCAAAGAGGATCTGTCGGTCGAAGGCATCGAGGCCATCGAGGAGGCCGTCGCGACCGATATCGACGGTGAGTAACGGCCGTTACCGATAATAGATTCCGGCGTGCAATTCGCGCCGTTTGAGCGCCCGAACGAAAGCTGTCTTGCAGTGACGTTCGGGCGCTCTGCTATTATTCCCCTTACCCCTGCGGAGTAGGGGTGTTTATTGCCCAGACACGAATCGGGCGATTCTGACCACTTGGATATTGAAGGGATGGCGTCTAGTGGTTAAGGCACTTAAGATTGAGATATTCCTGCTATGCATGATTGTTCTTATCGGGCTTGCCGCGCGAAGTCGCCACTCCTTGTTCTCGAGTACCCAGCAGTTATTG
>CABSMN010000109.1 GCA_902478765.1 uncultured Collinsella sp. | reverse complement strand
GCAGCGTAGTCTCGTGGGCTCGGAGATGTGTATAAGAGACAGGGCTCGCCGCGCAATCTGGCGCAGCTGCTGCGTGCCGTCGCCGAGGCCGTGCGCCCGCACAACGTCTGGGTCCGCGTGCTCTATCTGCAGCCCGAGGGCATGACTGACGAACTCATCGAGACGATTCGCGATACGCCCGAGGTGCTGCCCTATATCGATATCCCCGTGCAGCACTGCGACGCGCGCATTCTCAAGGCCATGCGTCGCTCCGGTTCGCGCCAGGAGCTCGAGGATCTGTTCCGCGACCTTCGCGAGCGCATCCCCGGCATCGTGATTCGTTCCACGGCCATGGTCGGCTTCCCGACCGAGACCGACGACGAGTTCCGCGATCTTATCGACTTTATGGACACCGTCGGCTTTGACTACACGAGTGTCTTTGCCTACTCGCAGGAGGAGGGCAGCCTGGCCGCTAAGATGGAGGGTCAGGTCGACGAAGAGGTTAAGCTCGAGCGCGCCCAGGAGGCTATGGATCTTGCCGAGTCGCTCGGCTTTGCCGCGACTGCCGCGCACGTGGGCGAGCGCGCCCAGGTGATTGTCGACGGTATCGAGGAGACCGAGGACGGTGCCGAGCTCATCGGACATGCCTGGTTCCAGGCACCCGATTCCGATGGCGCGGTGCATCTGGATGCCAGCGAGGCATCTGTTGGCGATATTCTGACGGTCGAGTTTACCGATAGCTTCTGCTACGAGCTTATCGGTCATGTTGTGGAGTAGGAGAGCGTCGTGGCTAACGAGAGCAATAAGGAACTGACGAGTGTCTGGACGCCCGCCAACATCGTGACGTGCGTGCGCATCGTCTTCATTCCGGTGTTCATGATCGTGTCGGCGCTGTCTCACACGAGCGTTGCCGGTACGGATTGGAGCACCTTCGACGGCCCGCTTGCCGCCGCCGCCTTTATTCTGTACGTCATCCTGTCGTGCACAGATAAGGTTGATGGCTACCTGGCTCGTTCGCGCAACGAGATCACCGACTTCGGTAAGTTCTTGGATCCCATCGCCGATAAGTTGCTCGTGTTCTCGGCCCTGCTGCTGTTCTTGGACTTTGGAGCCGTAACCGTGTGGTCGGTGTTCATCATCCTGTTCCGCGAGCTGCTGGTGAGCGCCCTGCGCATGGTCGCGAGTGCGGCCGGTGTGGTTGTCGCGGCCGATAAGCTCGGCAAGTACAAGACGGCGACCACGATGGTCTCCATCTGCGGCTACCTGTGCGTCTTTGCGATGGCCGGCTTGCACCTTGGCCCGGTGGCGCTGACGCTCGGCATCTACTCGGTGTCGCGCTTCCTGTACGCCGTTGCCGTTGTCCTGACCGTTATCTCGGGCGCTCAGTACTTCTGGAACTGCCGCAAGATCGTCTTTTCGGTCTAGGTCCTGGTGGGCATGACGAAATCATTTGAGCAGATTGCCGCGCACAATGAAGAGCTCGCAGCCGATATCGTCGAGCGTGCAAGCGTTCGTGGTGTGACGGTTTCGACGGCTGAATCTCTAACAGCGGGCATGATCGCCTCGACGATTGCCGATATCCCGGGCGCCTCGGCGGTGCTGCGTGGCGGTGCGGTGACCTATTGCGATGAGATTAAGCATCGCGTTCTTGGTGTTGAACAGGAGACGCTCGACCGCTATACCGCGGTGTCGCATCAGACCGCGCGCGAGATGGCGGTGGGTTCGCTGGAGCTGTACCAGAGCGATATTGCAGTGAGCGCAACGGGTTATGCCGGCCCCGGCGGTGGCACTGAGGACGATCCGGCGGGCACTTTCTATATTGGCTGGGCGCATCGTTCCGCCGATGGGGGCGTGCCGGTCGTGGACTCTGTGCGCTGCCACTATGAGGGCGACCGTTCGTGTGTTCGTGCCCATGCGGTCACGGACGCATTGGGTCGCATTGCCCTTGTGCTCAACTCTATGGAATAGACGTGTTTTAAGGGGCCTCCGAGCCCCTTAATTGTGGAGATAGGGACCTTAGGCTCATTTGGCGTTTGTGCTGGTTGTAGATGTATTTTTGCCTGCCTTGTTCATATTTGGTCCTTTGTGGTCAAGCATTTGGTCAGTGTTTGGTCGGCGTTTGGTCGGGTTTTGGAAAGACCGCCTGCATATGATTGGCCTGAACGGTTGACCACGAACAGCCGTTCGTTTATTATCGATGCAGGTTGTTAAGAGGAGGGCTATTCATGGCCAAGAATTCAGGTCCCGTACGTACCGTTCATGCTCGCACGACGGGTAAAGAGCGCGATGAGATGATCGCCACCACCAAGGCCGAGATCGAGAAGAAATTCGGCCAGGGTTCCATCATGAGGTACGGCGACGGTGGTCCCGAGCTCGAGGTCGAGGCCATTCCCACGGGCGCCCTGGCCCTCGATGCCGCTCTGGGTATCGGCGGTGTGCCGCGCGGCCGTATCGTCGAGATTTACGGTCCTGAGTCCTCCGGTAAGACGACGCTTTCGCTCGAGATCTTGGCCGAGGCCCAGGCTATGGGCGGCGTTGTGGCATTTATCGATGCCGAGCACGCGCTCGATCCCACGTATGCCGCGCGCATCGGCGTGGATATCGACGAGGTGCTCATTTCCCAGCCCGATACGGGTGAGCAGGCGCTCGAGATCGTTGACATGCTCGTGCGTTCCGGCGCCATCGATGCCATCGTCGTTGACTCCGTCGCTGCGCTGACCCCGCGTGCCGAGATCGAGGGAGAAATCGGCGACACTACGGTCGGTCTTCAGGCTCGCCTGATGAGCCAGGCGCTCCGCAAGCTCGCTGGCTCGCTGTCCAAGTCCAACACGACGTGCATCTTCATTAACCAGCTGCGTGAGAAGATCGGCGTCATGTTCGGCAACCCCGAGACCACGACGGGCGGCCGCGCCCTTAAGTTCTTCTCTTCGGTGCGTATCGACATTCGCCGCATCGACAGCATTAAGCTTAAGGACGAGGTTATCGGTAACCGCGTGCGCGCCAAGGTCGTTAAGAACAAGGTGGCAGCTCCGTTCCGTTCTGCTGAGTTCGACATCATGTACGGTACGGGCATCTCTAAGGAGGGCTCGATTCTGGACATGGCTGTCGAGTGCGGCATCTGCAAGAAGATGGGCTCCTGGTTTGCCTATGGCGAGGACAAGCTCGGCAACGGTCGCGAGGCCGCCAAGGCGTTCCTGCGCGAACACCCCGATTGCGCTGACGAGATTGAGCATAAGGTCCGCCTTGCCTGCGGGCTTGAGTTTGATGACGATGCTCCTTCCGAGGTCGAGCTGACCGATCAGCCTGCGCCTGAGGAGTTTGACGAGCTTTACGCCATCGATGGTTCCGCCATGCTCGATGATGACGACGAGTAGCGGTTACGCTCATGTCGTATACGGTGACCGAGGCCACGGTCGTCTTTCCCGATAAGAAGGCGGCCTCCTCGTTCTCGAGCGGGTATGCGTCCAAAAAGCCTTGCGCACATATCGATTGTGAGCTTGAGGGCGGTTTTGAGCGGTCCATTTGGATTCCCGTGCGGGTCGCGCGGCTGTATGTCAAAAACCGCCCCGATCTTCCCTGTGATTGGGACAACTTTCGTGAGGCGGTGCAGCTCATCGAGCGTAAATGTGCACTTACCATGGTGACCGAGATGTTATCGCGCCGCGACCATGCGACGGGTGAGGTCCGTGACAAGTTGGCTCGCTACGGCTTTCGCCAGCCCGCGATTGATTTCGCCGTCGAGCGCGCCACCGAGTATCGCTTTTTAGACGAGAACCGCTTTTGCTCGTACTTTATCGAGGAACGCAAGCGGCGCGGTTGGGGACAGCGCAAAATCGAGACCGAGCTCAAGCGACGTCATGTTGTGCTCGATGACATTCCCGGTTATCCCGAGGATTATTTTGCCGTCGAAGACGATTTGGCGCGTGCGTCAGCCCTGCTCGCCAAGCGGCGTGTTCCAGAGACGCGCGGATTCGAAAAACTGGTTCGGTTTTTGATGGGCAAGGGCTTCTCGTATCACATCGCCGCCGATGCCGTTAAGGCACGTCTCGATGCCGAATGCGAGGAATGTGCACTTTAGGCGTATGCGTTTTGTGGCCCCGCCGTTCACCGCGTTTTAACCGCCGTACTGGGGCCATTTATTTGACAGTTGTTGTGGTTCAACGTACGATAAACACTGTCATTTGCTTTGTGATATGTGCTCATCTGTGATGAGTTTGTTTATATGTTTATCTGTATCCGACCCGCATAAGCTGCGCCCATATTACTCAAATGTCGCGAGCCGTTCGTAAGGACGGTTCGCTTTGTTGTGTAACGAATCCATAAAAAGGAGTGAGCATGCCTATCATTGCAGCGCTCGTTGGCATCGTTTTGGGTGCCATCGCCGCCATTGCCTACATGCGCACCGCCAAGCAGGGTAGTCTTCACGAGGCCGACGAAAAGATCCAGTCGGCACACGCACAGGCTGAGTCCCTGATCGGTGATGCAAAGCGTCAGGCCGAGACCCTCAAAAAAGAGGCTCTGCTCGAGGCTAAAGAGGAGATTATCAAGAACAAGCAGGCCGCCGAGGCCGAGGACAAGCAGCGTAAGAGCGAGATTCGTACGCTCGAGAACCGCGTGATGCAGCGCGAGGAATCCCTCGATCGCCGCAACGACGCTCTCGACAAGCGCGAGCATCAGCTGTCCAGTCAGGCCGGTCAGGTCGAGAAGCGCTCCCGTGAGCTCGAGGAGCTCTGCGCAAAGCAGACCTCCGAGCTCGAGCGTATCGCCGACCTTACCCGCGAGGATGCCCACAAGGAGCTCCTCGATAAGGTTCGCGGCGAGGTCACCCACGAGGCCGCCACGATCATTCGCGAGTCCGAGCAGCAGGTTCGCGCCGAGTGCCACAAGACCGCCCAGGAGATTCTTTCCCTGGCGATTCAGCGCTGCGCTGCCGACCACACAGCCGAGGTCACCGTTACCTCCGTGCACATCCCCTCTGATGACCTCAAGGGCCGTATTATCGGTCGCGAGGGTCGCAACATCCGGACCTTCGAGCAGGTTTCCGGCGTCAACCTCGTGATCGACGACACGCCCGAGACCGTCGTTCTTTCGAGCTTCGACCCGGTCCGTCGTGAGACCGCCCGTGTTGCCCTCGAGAACCTCATCGCCGACGGCCGCATTCACCCCGCCCGCATCGAGGAGATGTATCACAAGGCTGCCGACCTGGTTCAGCCTGTCTCTTATACACATCTGACGC
>CABSMN010000108.1 GCA_902478765.1 uncultured Collinsella sp. | reverse complement strand
ATCTTGCTGGGCGTGAGCTTTATCCCGGGCGGCGGTTACAACCTGCTCGCCAACTGCCTCACTTCGTTTGCCTGCGGTATGCAGGTAGAGAGCTTCCGCAAGATCCACGGTCACGGCATCGCTACGACCATGTGCATCGGCAACTTGCGCAACGCGCTACAAAACGTGGATGATTACATCATCACCCACAGGCGCGGCTTTTTGGAAAACGGCCTGCTGTACTTTGGCGTGATCTTTACCTTTGTGTTTGGCGCCGTGTTGGGCAACTGGTGTATTGAGCGCATGGGCCTGCACGCCATCGTCGTGGCGAGCGTGCTGCTGTTTGTCGCGTTTGCCATCATGTTCATCGACCGCGAGCGCGACTTGCGTTTTCGCTGGAAGGTTGCGGCCGAGGCTTGGAAAGAGGGCTGCCGAAAGTAACCGAATGCGGCAAAGGGGCTGTCCCTTTGCCGCAATATTTTTCATCATCTGTTGAAACGCTTTAACGATTTTGATGTTCTCGCGTGTTTTTTGTTTCAAAAGCGTTAGGATGGGACTCATAGCGTGGGGCGTAATGGGTGCCCCGCACACGATGGGAGGCTATCAATGGCTAATCGTTTCGTTCTCAATACCATCTCTTATCATGGTTCCGGCGCCATCAAGGAGATCCCCGGCGAGCTCCAGCGTCGCGGCTACAAGAAGATCTTCGTCTGCTCCGACCCCGATCTGGTCAAGTTTGGCGTTACCGCTAAGGTGACCGACGAGCTCGACGCCGCCGGCATCGCTTGGAGCCTCTACTCCGAGATTAAGCCCAACCCCACGATCCAGAACGTCAAGGACGGCGTCGAGGCCTTCAAGGCCGCCGAGGCTGACGCTATTGTGACCATCGGTGGCGGCTCCTCCATGGACACTGCCAAGGCCATCGGCATCATCATCAACAACCCCGAGTTCGCCGATGTCCGTAGCCTCGAGGGCGTTGCTCCGACTAAGAACCACGCCGTGTTTACCATCGCTGTGCCGACGACCGCCGGTACCGCTGCCGAGGTGACCATCAACTACGTCATCACCGACCCCGAGAAGGTCCGCAAGTTCGTGTGCGTCGACACCAACGACGCCCCCGAGGTCGCCGTCGTCGACCCCGACATGATGGCTTCCATGCCCGCCGGCCTGACCGCCTCCACCGGCATGGACGCTCTAACCCACGCCATCGAGGGCTACACCACCAAGGGCGCTTGGGAGCTCTCCGACATGTTCCACTTTGAGGCTATTAAGCTGATCAGCGAGAACCTGCGCGACTCCGTCGCCGAGGCCAAGTCCGGCCAGCCCGGCTCCGGCCGTGAGGGCATGGCTCTTGGCCAGTATGTCGCCGGCATGGGCTTCTCCAACGTTGGCCTGGGCATCGACCACGCCATGGCTCACACCCTGTCCGCTCACTACGACACCCCGCACGGCGTCGCTTGCGCCATGCTGCTGCCGATCGCCATGGAGTTCAACAAGCCGGTTTGCGCCGAGCGTCTGGCCAAGGTTGCCGTCGCCATGGGCGTTGACACCACGGGCATGAGCACCGACGAGGCCGCCGACGCCGCCATCGCCGCCGTCAAGCAGCTCTCTGCCGACGTGAACATCCCGCACGTCTGCGAGGCCATGAAGGCTGACGAGATCGAGGTCCTGGCCAAGGACGCCATGGCTGACGCCTGCTTCCCGGGCAACCCGCGCGAGGCGACGCTCGACGACGTTATCGAGCTCTTCAAGAAGATCTGCCCGGCTGCCTAACTTGGTTCGGCGGGCCCCTGCCCGTTAGCCCCACAATCGTCCTCGGACATGTCGGAAGCCCCCGCTGCGCACTTCGTGCAGCGGGGGCTTTTTGTGCCGCGCCGATGCCCCGATATGGGCAAAACCAAGGCATGCTGCCCGCTGCGGATAGGTGGTGCACTTCCCAGCGTGCATTTTTGGGAGCATTCAGCAAGCTCTGAAAAATGCATAACGTTGTGAATGGGCCGTAGTGGCCCGCGGCGCCCATCGACAGTCCTTGTGGGCGGGCTATCGATGGGCGGAGATGGCTGTCGCCGCGTTTTTGGTTTGCGCCGGCCTGCAACACTGCTGTAACCACGTCGTTATGTCGGTTGTGGTGGGGCCGTTGGGGCCCACGGTGCTGAATACTCCGTTTTTTGCACGGTCTAAGGTGGGGTACCCTGAGACGAAGCAAAAAGATGCCTCATTTCTATGCAGATACCGATAGGATTTATGCAAGATTGGGATTGTAAACCGTGCGCGTGCAGAAAACCGGTGCGGGGACGTCTGGAGGCGGTTCGGCTCCTGGGGCATTGCACGTGCAGAACGGTTAAAATCGGGACTCGGTCTTAGTTTTACTTGGAAGGATGCATATGGCTTCTAATGTTGATGCTTCTCTAGAGGAGACGCTCTCCTATATTACTGACCAGTTGAAGGCGCTTACCTCGATTGCTTCGCCTACGGGCTATACCCGTGCGGCGACTGATTATCTGATGGAGACCCTGCGCGATATGGGGTTTGGGCCTGAGCGTTCTAATAAGGGTAACGTGCTCGTTGAGCTTGGTGGCGAGGGTGAGCCGCTCGTGTTGGCGAGCCATGTCGATACTCTGGGCGCCATGGTGCGCTCCATTAAGGACAATGGTCGCCTGCGCCCCACGACGCTCGGTGGGCACCAGTGGTCCACGGCTGATGGCGAGAACTGCACCGTTTACACACGCGATGGCAATGTCTACACGGGTGTGGTCCTCAACACCGAGCCTTCGGCGCATGTGGCCGATGAGCCGGTCAAGACCATCGAGAAGAACATGGAAATCCTGCTCGATGAGAATGTCGACAGCAAGGATGATGTGCTTGAGCTGGGCATTCAGACTGGCGACATCATCGCTATGGATCCGCGTACCACGGTGACGGAGAGCGGCTACATCAAGAGCCGCTTCTTGGACGACAAGCTGTCCGCGTCGATTCTGCTGGGTTTGGCCCGCGCCGTCGCCGCTGGCGAGGTGACCCTTTCGCGCAAGGTATCGCTGCTCTTTACCGTGTACGAGGAGGTCGGTCACGGCGGCGCTTTTGTGCCGGCCGACACGCGCGAGATGATCAGCGTGGACATGGGCTGCGTGGGCGACGACCTGGGCTGCACCGAGCGCATGGTTTCGATTTGCGCCAAGGATTCGGGCGGTCCGTACAACTACGACCTGGTAACCACACTGTCCAACATCGCGCGCGAGCTGGAGCTCGATTACGCCATCGATGTGTACCCGCACTACGGCTCCGACGTCGAGGCCACGCTCTCGGCCGGCTACGACATTCGCCATGGTCTGATCGGCCCCGGCGTGTACGCGAGCCACAACTACGAGCGCAGCCACATCGACGGCGTGCGCAATACCTACGAGCTGGTTCGCGCCTACGTCCAGCGCTAACGATGCAGCGGCCTCGGCTGACACGGCAGTACCGACCGAGGCCGTCCTCTCTAACTTGCGGTGAAATAGGGACTGTTTGGCGGTTTTAAACGCTTGGGCAGTCCCTATTTCACCGCAACTTATGAAGGGGATGGGGCTACCTGATGGCGCCGGTCACCGTGCCGCCGCCCAGGACGATGTCGCCGCGATAGATTACAACGGCCTGGCCGGGGGCGATGGCTCGCTGCGGCTCGTCAAAAGTCAGCAGCATTTGTCCGTCGGCGCCACGTGTAAAGGTCGCCGCCTGGTCCTTTTGACGGTAGCGGTACTTGGCGCCCACGCGAATGCCGCCGGCGTCGAGCTCCGCCTCCATGCGTGCGTCCGACGCGCTCCAGATCCACTCATCGGCAGTTAGCGCCGAGGCGGTCAGGTCCTCGGCCTCGCCCAGATGCACGGTGTTGTTGGCGGCGTCGACGCCCGTTACGTACACAGGATGCGCCATCGCGACGCCCAGGCCCTTGCGCTGGCCGATGGTGTAGCGCAGCGCGCCGTTGTGGCGCCCGACCACGCTGCCGTCGCGCCACACAATGTCGCCCGGTGCAGCGGGATGTCCGCAGCGGCGCTCGATATAGCCCGCGTAGTCACCGTCTGGAATAAAGCAGATATCCTCGCTTTCGGCCTTCTTGGCGTTAACAAAGCCCTGTTCGGCGGCAATGCGGCGCACGTCGCGCTCTTTGTCCAAGCCTGCCAGCGGAAAAATCGTGCGCGCCAGGCGCTCCTGCGTAAGCGAATACAAAAAGTAGCTCTGGTCCTTTTTGGGGTCCTCGCCGCGATGCAGCTGCCAGGTGCCGTCTGCCGCCTGGCTTGTTTTGGCGTAATGTCCCGTTGCGATGTAGTCGCAGCCCATGTCCAGCGCCGTATCGAGCAGCGCGCCAAACTTAATGTGGCGGTTGCAGATGATGCACGGATTGGGCGTCAGCCCCTCCTGGTAGGCGTTCACAAAGCGCTCGACAACGTTGCGGTCGAAGGTTTGCTGCAAGTCGAGCACGTGATGGGGTATCCCCAGGCGCTCGGCGACGGCCTTTGCATCGGCGATGTCGCGGTCGACCTTACTCATGCCCGTGGCGGGATCGGGCGCGGGGCAGGTGAGGCGCATGGTGGCACCGACACATTCGTAACCCTGACTTTTGAGCAGATACGCGGTCACGCTGGAATCGACGCCGCCGCTCATGGCGACGAGCACGCGCTTGTTGTGCATGGGGAGGTTCTCCTTGGTGGCATGTGGCCAAAAAAGAAAAGCGGCGCGGGAGGCTGGTTCCGCGCCGCAGACATTGTAGCAAGTTCGGGCGTCCTGTGGGACACCCTGTTGGGATGAGCTCAGGCTGCCAGAAGAGAGGGGAGACCGGCGTGCCTTGGACTCGTTCTAGGAACGAGAGCTCTAGTCCTGGAAGAGTGCCGTGGACAGGTAGCGCTCGCCGGTGTCGGCGAGCAGCGCCACGATGGTCTTGCCCTCGTTCTCGGGGCGCTTGGCCAGCTGCAGTGCGGCCCACACGGCGGCGCCGGACGAAATGCCCACGAGCACGCCCTCCTTGTGGCCCACGGCGCGGCCGGTGGCAAAGGCGTCGTCGTTCTCGACGGGGATGATCTCGTCGTAGACCTGGGTGTCGAGGACGTCGGGCACAAAGCCGGCACCGATGCCCTGGATCTTGTGCGGGCCGGCCTGGCCCTTGGAGAGCACCGGGGAGGTGGCGGGCTCGACGGCGACGACCTGAATCTCGGGGTTCTGCTCCTTGAGGAACTCGCCCACGCCGGTCACGGTGCCGCCGGTGC
>CABSMN010000107.1 GCA_902478765.1 uncultured Collinsella sp. | reverse complement strand
GTCTACTTCTACAACGAGACCCCCAACCTCAACCACTACGGTAGCGACGCAGGCAGCACCGAGGCCGAGCAGGGCGAGAGCTTCAACAACACCAAGATCACCACGAATCCCAAGGTCTACGTCAAGTTCGCGAAGACCGATGTCGCCACGGCAGCGCAGACGCTCGAACTGGGCGATTTCGTGAACGCCGATGCCACGCTCGCGGCCGACCGCTTCAACGAGAACCTCTCCGCACCCGCGAACCTTGCTGCCCCCGAGGACGCCACGACCCCCACGAGCATTAAGCTCACCTGGGGGAAGGTCGATGGTGCTACCTCCTACGACCTTAAGGTAGACGGCACTGTGTTCGCCGTGGGCGATGCGGCAGAATTCACGCATACCGATCTTGCCTACAACAGCAAGCATACCTACCAGATTCGTTCGCGCAACGCCGATGGCTACTCCGCATGGAGCGACGTGCTTGAGGCGAACTCTGCGCTCGACCCGTGGCGGAACGTGCCTGAGGCCGAGGAAATCACTTGGGAGGGCTCGCTCTACGGTAGCCATAAGGCCGAACTCGCCTTCGACCATGAGTTCCAGTCGGGCGACGGCGGTTTCCACTCCGGTGGCAACGATCTGGGCAAGGCGCTTACCGTTGACTACGGTCGCGCTTACAAGCTCGACAAGCTCGAGTACTATCCGCGCGATGATGCCGGTAACGGCACTGTGACCAAGATGCGCATCGAGACGAGCCTCGACGGCGTGCATTGGACGACGCAGGAGGTCGACTGGGAGCGCTCCGCCGCTTGCAAGACGGTGGCGTTCGACGGCGCCGTGGCCGCGCGCTACGTGCGTATGACGCCGCTCGCGTCCGTGGGCAACTTCTTCTCCGCCTCCGAGATCGCCATCTACAAGACCGACGGCACGGACGGCTTCGCTGTGGGCTCCAACCTCAACAAGGCCACGGTCTCCGACGGCGACTACTCCAACATGAAGAATTACCTGGGTCTTGAGAACCGCGAGCCCGACACCTCGACGTTCGACTCCCAGATCCGCGCCCACTTCGCCGACCTCAACGGCAACGGCGTCTACGACGTGTACGACTACTCCTTCACCATGGCGGCGCTCGACGGCGGCACCAAGCAAAAGGGCAAGGCTGCTGGCACCCTCGCGGTGATCCCGAGCAAGATGGAGGTCGAGGCCGGCGACGAGATCACGGTCGACGTCTACGCCACCGACGCCGAGAACATCAACGCGCTCGGTGCGCTCGTCAACTTCAACAGCGACCAGTTCGAGTATGTCTCCGAGAGCATCGCGCAGGATGCGTCGACGGCGGGCATGGAGAACCTCTCGCGCGAGAAAGTGCAGTTCACGGATGGCCACCAGACCATCAACCTGGCCTTCGCCAACCGCGGCGACGCCAAGCTCTTCAACAGTACTGGTGTGGTCGCGAGCTTTAAACTCAAGGCTAAGACGGCCGGCAAGGTCGAGCTGCCCTCGACGTCTTGGCTCGTCGGCCCGGCGTGCGACGCGCTCGAGTTCGTGAGTGATGGCACCGTGACGATGCCCGGTGTCCCGCAGCCCACCAAGTCCGAGTACGGCCGCGACGCCTTTGACATCACGATGACCAACGACGAGCTCCCCACCGACGACGGCACCAACGTCGAGAAGCTCATCCAGCAGAAGAGCTATGACGGACTGTTCGACAACAATGAGGGCGGCAACGACTTCGAGTTCCTGTGGAACTATGGGCCCAACTGGATCGACGGCAAGATGCCGACCTACGTCAAGCTGCCCGCCACGATGACGTTCGCCTTCAAGACGCCGTCGAAACTCGATAGCGTCGAGGTCGTTAACCGCAACGGTGGCAACGGCACCGTGCAGAAGATTAAGTCCGTCGTGACGTTCGAGGACGGCTCGACCCAGGAGTTCTCGGGCGGAAGCTTTGATTCCTATCAGGCTCGCTACGCCTTTGGCCTCTCTGCCGAGAACAAGGGCAAGAAGGCGACCAAGGTCGAGATCACGCCGCTTGAGGCATCGGGTGACCAGATGCTCACGCTGCGCGAGATCAACTTCAACTACACACAGGGTGTCGAGGCCATCGAGGGTGTCGAACTGGGCAAGAACCAGACCGAGTTCTTCGAGGGCGATGTGACGCTCGTCGACGCCAAGGCCACGCCCGAGAGCGCCGGCTACCCCTATGTGACGGTCGAGAGCTCCGATCCTTCTGTGGTGAGCGTCTCCGCTGTCCAGGCCGGCGATAGCGTGAGCTACTACCTGCGCGCCAACAAGGCCGGCAAGGCAACGATCACGGTGGCGTCGGTGCTCGATCCCTCCAAGACCGCATCCTATGAGGTCGAGGTCAAGGCTGGTGTCGACACCTCTGCGCTCATAGCAGCGCTTTCCAAGGCCGCGGGCTACAGCGAGTCCGTCTACACCAAGGATTCCTATGCAGCCCTCACCGCTGCGGTCGAGGCGGCTCAGAAGCTCCTCGATGGCGGCCAGGGCAGCTATAGCAAGAAGGATGTCGCAGACGCCACGGCCAAGATCGAGAAGGCAATCGACGGCCTCAAGATGCGCCCCGTCGATGAGAAGAGCCTCATCAACACGCCCGAGAACCGCGAGAACGTCAAGGTGACCGGCTTCTCGAGCGAGGCCGACTATGAGGGCAGCAACGCCGTCAACGCTCTTGACGGCGATGAGCAGACGCTCTGGCACAGCGACTGGGCCTATAAGGCCGGTATGCCCCAGTACCTGACCGTCGACCTGGGCCGCGACTACGATCTCACCGACGTCACGTTCCTGCCGCGCCAGGACGGCGGCACGAACGGCGATATCTTTGAGGCCGAGGTGCTGGTTTCCGACACCGCCGACGGTTATGAGATGGGCACCGCCACGTCGATGGGTACGTTTACCTTCGACAACGACGGCCGCGTGCTCACCGACCGTGGCGACTGGAAGCAGATGAGCTTTGGTGCCGCGCGCGGTCGCTACGTGACCGTCAAGGTGCTCCACGCCGGCGGTGGCAGCGTTGACGCCTACTGTAGCATGGCGGAGCTCAAGTTCTACGGTACGGCCGTTCCCAATCCGGTGGCGAAGGACGACCTCACTGCCGCGATTGAAAAGGTTGATGCCGAGGTTGCAGCCGGCGACCTTAAGGCCAGCGACTACACCGAGGCTTCCTGGACCGCGTTCCAGAACGCCTTGGCGAGCGCCCGCGCCATCCTGAACGACGAGAACGCCACGCAGGACGAGGTCGACCAGGCACTCAAGGCACTCGAGAGTGCTCGCGACGCGCTTGAGAAGACTCCGGTGACCCCGGTCGAGAACCCGACCAAGAAGCAGCTCAAGGCCTTGGTCAAGCAGGCGAAGGAGACTGACACCAGGGGCAAGACGGACGAGTCTGTCAAGGCCCTGACGGATGCCATTACCTACGCCGAGGACGTCTTGGGTGATGAGAATGCTTCCGACATCCAGCTCCAGGCGGCCTATGACCAGCTCAAGCTGGCCATTGAGAGCCTCAAGGATGCCGATTCCGGCAACCAGGGCGGCTCGGGCAACCAGGGTTCCGGCAATGGCTCAAACGGCGGCAACCAGGCGGGCAAGCCCGCAGGCGACAAGGCCCAGGGCAGCAAGAAGAGCGGTTCGGCGATCCCCAATACCGGCGACCAGACGGCGGCGACCGTCGCGGCCGTCGGTGGTCTTGGCGCCATCATCGCCGCGATCGGCGCTTTCTTCCATCGTCGCAGCAAGGCTAAGTAGTCCCAGCGACAACTAAGCAAACGTGCCCGCCGCTCCGTCAAGGACGGCGGGCATTGCTTTATTATTTCAGCCAACGTACGTCATGGCAATATCCGGTAGGTCGCAGGGCGCTTCGCGGGCGGGCCAGGCTCTATCTGAACGACTTTGCGAAGCAACCGGAGTGAAGATAAAGCCTGGCCCGCCCGCGAAGCGCCACACAGACCGCAGGGACGGGAGCAGCTATACTACTCTCAGTAGTTAAGGGTCGCGGATTCGCCGCGTCACCGCTCTCAACAGGAGGTCTTTGTTTATGGCAGATCAGAAGCCGGTTGTCGGGATCATCATGGGCTCCAAGTCCGATCTGGGCGTTATGGAAGGTTGCACCGCCGAGCTCGAGGCGCTGGGCGTGCCCTATGAGCTCGTGATTGCAAGTGCGCACCGCACGCCGGCGAAGGTCCATGAGTGGGCCTCGACCGCTGCCGACCGCGGCATCAAGGTGATTATCGCTGCCGCCGGCAAGGCTGCTCACCTGGGCGGTGTCGTGGCTGCGTTTACGCCGCTGCCGGTTATCGGCGTGCCTATGAAGACGAGCGATCTGGGTGGTATGGACTCGCTGCTGTCGATGGTGCAGATGCCTTCGGGCGTGCCCGTTGCCTGTGTGGCCATCAACGGTGCCAAGAACGCTGCCATTTACGCCACGCAGATCCTGGGCGCCTGCGACCCCGAGTACCGCAAGGTTATCGAGAAGATGAAGCAGGAGATGGCTGACGCCTAAGCGCTCTGCCAGTCCATTTGCAGCATAAGGAGAGCCATGTCCGACTATCAGGGAAAGCGTTTTTCGGCTTCTCGGATTCCCGATCCAGCCAAGTCGGGAGCAGCCCGCGCGCCGCAGCAGGGTCGGACATCCTCTCCTCAGCAACCGCGCGCGCCGCGCCCTGTGACGCCGGCGAAGCATCGCCGTCAGGATACACCTGCTGCATATCGCCCTTCGTCATACAGTACGGCCAAGAAGTCACCTCGCTCTTCGGCGCATACCGCGCCATCGAGCTATACCGAGCCGCCGCGCAAAAAGCGCCGCTCCGTCATTCCCATTCTGCTCATCATCATCGGCATTGGCCTGATCGTTGCCGCTGCCGCCATCTTTATCAACGCGCAGATTGGCTACAAGCAGGCGAGCGAGTCGTATCAAAAGATCGAAAAGCAATATGTGAGCGACAAGGACGCCAGCGGCGTGCCGATTATCGACTTCAATGCGCTTGCCCAGACAAATCCCGAGGTTGTTGGTTGGATTTACGCGCCCGGCACCAACATCAACTACCCCGTGGTGCAGACCAACAACAACTCCAAGTACCTCAACACGCTGTTCGACGGCACCGCCAATGCCTCGGGAGCCATCTTCTTGGATAGCGACGACACCGCGCCGGGCATGGTGGATCAGCAGACCACGATTTACGGTCATCATATGAACGACGGTTCGATGTTCAACGTGATTTCGGATACAACCGATCAGGCGACGTTCGACAGCATGGAATACGTGTACTACATCACGCGCGATGCGACGTATAAGTTGCGCCCGCTGGCG
>CABSMN010000106.1 GCA_902478765.1 uncultured Collinsella sp. | reverse complement strand
ATCAGGTAGTAGATAAACTAAAAGTCGCTACCCAGTGTACCCCACCCATGAACGGTGCCGTCCCAACCAGCCTCCATACAAAAACGTGCCGCCCCTATCGGGGCGGCACACAAACTTCTTATCAGCTTTTCTGTAACGAGCACGCGACGACCCAAAGCGGGCCGGGAGGGCCGGATTACCTTCCCTCAACGCGACCCTGCGAAGCCGTGAGCGAGGAGGGAAGGTAGTCCGGCCCTCCCGGCCCAGCTCACGCTAGCGTCACGCGCTAGTAGTTCACCACCTGCTCCTCAAAGTACGCCTTGGGGTGGTTACACACCGGGCACACCTCAGGCGCCTCGGCACCAACGTGCAGGTGCCCGCAGTTCAGGCACTTCCACACCTTTACGCCCTCACGCTCAAACACCTCGCCCGACTCGATGCGCTCGACGAGTTTGTTGTAGCGCTCCTCGTGGGCCTTCTCGACGGCGGCGACACCACGGAACTTCTCGGCGATCTCGGCAAAGCCCTCCTCCTCGGCGGTCTTGGCGAACTCGTCGTACATCGTGGTCCACTCGTAGTTCTCGCCCGCGGCGGCGTCGCGCAGGTTGTCCAGAGTGCCCGGAACGGCGCCGTCGTGCAGATACTTAAACCACAGCTTGGCGTGCTCGGACTCGTTGCCCGCCGTCTCGGCAAAGATATTCGAAATCTGAACGTAGCCATCCTTCTTGGCCTTAGATGCGTAGTAGCGATACTTGGTGTGTGCCTGGGACTCACCGGCAAAAGCGGTCTCGAGGTTCTTCTTGGTTTGGGAATTCTCAAAATCCATAGGTGTACTTCCCTTCAACACGTGCCGCCCATAGGCTTTGAGCGACCTTGTCTTTAGGATGCCCTCAAGCCGCGAATTTAAACCTTACAATCCCGTTCTTCAGATTTGAGCGGGCTACACACTCAACCAGCGATCGCCCTCGGCTCGGCAAAAGCCCTCACGCTCCAGGTCGGCTAGAATGCCCGCGACAAGCTCGCACTCGACCGGCCCGCGACCGGCTGCCGTCTCCATTTCGTTAACGCCCACCACGGCATCAGCAAGCGTTATCCCCGCCGGCCGCCCATCGCGCGCAGCCAGTAGCATGCGCACAATATGGGCGCGTTTTTGGCGACGCGAGCCCTCGAACTTGGACTGACGACTATAGCCCGCCGAGCGCCTGGACGGATTGGGCAGCGTCTTCTTAAGATACGCGCCATAATCTAGCAGCGCGTAATACCACGCGCGCGGCGTGTCGGCATCGTCTTGAGGCACGGCGAAGGGCGCGATCTCATCCGCCACCGCACCGGGGGCCGCCGGACAGGCGGCTTGAATCAGCGGCACCAGCTCGCGATCGGGAACAGCCGGCACATCGGGAAAGAAATGATGCAAAAAGACCGTGCGCACGTTGGTCTCTAGATACACACCCGGAAGATCAAACGCAAACGACCGGATACCCTGCGCCGTTGCCGGGCCAATACCAGGCAGAGCGACCAAGTCACGCGTCTCACGCGGAAACTCCCCGTCCCAGTCCTCTACAACGCGCTGAGCGGCCCCGTGAAGCGCCAGAGCGCGTCGGTTGTAGCCCATGCCCTGCCAAGCGTCCAAAACATCGGAAGGCGCGGCCTGGGCAAGCGCCTGCACAGTCGGAAAGCGATCGAGCCACACCGGCATGCGCGCCTCCACACGCGGCACCTGTGTTTGCTGCAGCATGACCTCAGAAAGCCAAATGATGTACGGATCGCGTGTGCGGCGCCACGGAAGGTCGCGATAACGCAGGACCCCTTCCGAACGAATCATCGAACGAAAGGGGTCCTGAATCATGGCTATGCTCCTTATGCGGCGCTATTCCTCCCGGTAAGCGTACGCGCAGGCAGCGTACTCGGGAAACGCATCGCGATCGGCGAACTTGGGATCGACGGCTGGGAACTGGCGATGGGCGACGATATCGCCGAGCGAAACGGAATCGAGGTAGTCGCGCATCAACGCCTGGGCTCCGGCCCACAGGGGATGATAGCAGCACACACCCATGCGCGCACAGTCACCATCGGGGGCGGTGCAGTCGTTCATAACCATAGGGCCCTGAACGGCCTCGACGACCTGGCGGATAGTGACGTCGTCCGGACTGACCTTGAGACGCATGCCACCGTGGACGCCACGCAGGCTCTCCACAATACCGGCCTGGACCAAACCATGCTGAATCGAGCGGGCAAACGAATACGGGACATTGACCTCTTCGGCAGCGGTGCGAACAGAAAGCAAACGCTCCGGATCCTCAGCAAGCATCGCCAGCATACGAAGGGCGTAATCAGTCTTCCTCGATATGTCCATTTTTCCCCTTTCAAGGAATACGAACAGCTCGAACGAGCTCCGGGGCCGAGCTTGTGTCGAGACGCTAAATGACCGCCAGGACATCCAAATGGTAAATCGGATATCCACTGAGTGCCACGCTTGGAGCGAAATGCATCAGATGCGGCGCACAGTGCAATTTAGTATAACCTAACCCCCTGTCTCGTAGAACAGGTGTTGCGCAACAAAGCTGTTGTTCAGACAGATATACTTATTAGATTTTACTTGCGTTCCCGAAGGCGCGGGGATTCTGGGCGAAGATGCACCAGGGCGATCGTTCTATCGAAACAAAGTGCATCAAACGCAAAAAGCCACGTCCGAAGACGTGGCTTTAATTGCGTTGGCGGGAAGTACGGGGCTCGAACCCGCGACCTCCGACGTGACAGGCCGGCGCTCTAACCAAACTGAGCTAACTCCCCAGGCAGACGTTCGCGTTTGTTTCCGCTCGCGTGCGCTGCGGGGATTAGTATACACAGAAGTCTGTCCGGCGCGCAACAACTTTTTTGAAAAAATTTTTCGGTCCCTCCGGGAGGGCCTCCGGGGCCGGCGGGCGCGGGTTAAGTTTGCTGCTCTACAGTCCTGCGCAAGACGGAAAGCACATTAAGTGCTTTCCTTTGCGTGCGGAACTCGCGACAAACTTAACCCGCGCCCGCCGGCCCCGGAGGCCCTCCCTGCCGTCACATTGTTCGAGCCGTTGTTGTTGCTCGCCGCTTCGCGGCTCGGCGGCCCCGTTCTCCGCGGCGGGGTTGTCTAAGGTTTTTGTTGAAGCCCGGCCATTGGCTCAAATGGAAACGGGGAACGCATCTGCATCCCCCGTTTTTGTTGCGGTTAGTCTAGGTCAATAAACTTGGTGCTTATGACATGGCCGTCTTTTACTAGCATTCTGGCCATGGTGGGGCCTCGGGTGCCTCTGGGGTAGCTGGCGCTGCCCGGGTTGAGGACTAAGCAGCGGCCCACTTGGGCTTCTTTGGTTACGTGGGTGTGGCCGTTGATGGCTACGTCTACGGATCCCACCGGAAGGTCTTCGCGGTAGTGGGCTACGGCGAATTTGAGGCCTTCGTAGGTAAAGAGCGCAAGACGGTCTACATCGGGGCCGTAGTCGCGGTAGTAATCGTTGTTGCCCAGTACGGCCCGCACGGGGGCGATGGTGCATAGGTGCTCGTAGTCCATCTCTGACGTGAGGTCGCCGGCGTGGATAATCAGGTCTGCGCCCCCAAGCTCATCCAGGAGCGCAGGCGAAAGATAGCCGTGGGTGTCCGAGATGATGTCGATACGCTTGGCGCTTGCACTGTTCATGGGATCCCTTCCGCAAAAAACGATTCGGCAGATACATACAAAAAGGCCCCACGGCTCCGCAGACGATGGGTCTACAGGGCTGCGGGGCCAGTGTGCTAGAGACTCAGGGCCTTCTTGAGCGGCACGACGCGGCGGCGCGAAACCGGCACGCGTTCGTCGACGCCCGTAATGCCCAGCTGGATGGCACCCGAGGGCACCGTCTCGACATCCGTGACGCACGCCAAGTTGACGATATAGCGGCGGTGAACACGGAAGAAGCCAAAATCGCAGAGCTTGGCCTCAAACTGCGCCAGCGAGGTCGTCGACAAAAAGCGATCATCGACGGTATAGATGCAGGAGTAATCGTCCTTGGCCATGATAAAGCGAATGTCGTCCACGGGAATGAGCACCTTACGGCCGCCCTTTTCCACCGGGATACGCTCGATGGTCACCTTGCTGTCCGTAACCGGCTTGGCGCGTTGCATGACCTTCTCGATCGCGCGATCCAAGCGAGCTTCCTCGACCGGCTTCATCAGATAATCGACGGCATCCACGTCGAATGCCTCGACCGCATGGTCGCTATACGCAGTCACAAACACGATCGCCGGCGGATTTTTGAGCTTATGCAGCGCCTCGGCAAGTTGCAGGCCCGAGGCACCGGGCATCGAGATATCGAGAAACACGACATCCACGCGACTTTCCATAAGCATCTCGATGGCGGAGCGGACGCTCGACGCCTCCGTGATCGTGCCGATCTTGCCCGTTTGCTCGAGCAGGAAGCGAAGCTCCGAGCGAGCCGGCGCCTCATCATCCACAATCATCGCACGCAGCATAGGGATAAAACCTTTCGTCAACTAACTACGCCGGGCATCCGTCGCATGACGTTGAGCCCGTAGCCTTTTATTTTACTCTTGAATGTCAAAGATGCTCTCTGACAAATCAAGATGAAGGAGCACTTTGGTGCCCTTGCCCGGTGCCGATTCGACACGCGTATAGGAGTGCGGCCCATAAAAGCGATGGATGCGCTCCGAAATATTGTGCATGGCCACACCGGCGCCGCCACCCTGGGGAGAGCTGGCGTCGGGACGGGCAGAGCGCTCGTCAAACAGTCTGGCGGCGGTACCCTCATCCATGCCCACGCCATTATCGGCCACGGCAATCAAGATTGCATCCTCGCCGTCTTGGTGAACGGTCACGTCGATCCTCAGGGCGTCGTCATCGCCCATACCATGACGTACGGCGTTCTCGACAATCGGCTGGATCACGAACGCCGGCACCAGCGTATCTTCCACGTCCTCGGACACATCGAACGTCGCAAGCACGCGGTCCTCGCCAAAGCGGGCCTTCTCAAAGGTAAGGTAGCGCTTGGTCTGTGCAACCTCACGCGAGACCGGAATAAGCGATCCCGAGTTGTCGAGCGTGGCACGATAGAACGATGAGAACTCACGAAGCAGTTCGCGGGCCCGCAGCGGGTCGGTGCGCGTAAACGATGCAATGGTGTTCAGCGTGTTGAACAGGAAGTGCGGGTTAATCTGCGCTTGCAGCGCACGCACCTCGGCGCGCGCCGTGAGTTCCTTTTGCACCTCGAGCTCGTGGATGGCGAGCTGCGTGGACAAGATCTCGGCAAAGCCCGAGGCAAGCGCATACTGGGTACGGTCGACGGCGCGCGGGGTCTTGTAGTAGAACTTGAGCGTGCCGACGGTACGATCTGTCTCTTATACACATCTGACGCTGCCGACGAAGCTAGAAGTGTA
>CABSMN010000105.1 GCA_902478765.1 uncultured Collinsella sp. | reverse complement strand
TGCAGCGTAGTCTCGTGGGCTCGGAGATGTGTATAAGAGACAGGTCGATGGCGACGATCATGCAATGCTTCCTTTCAATGGTTGACGTGCTGGTATGGTTCGCGGGGGCAGGGGCGCGGCGGGTTGCCTAGCCTGTGTAGCGCTCGCGGTAGGTGTTGCGCTTGGGTGCGGAGCCGTGGCTGCCGTGGTGACGCGTGCGGCTGGCGGGCGTGTCTTGGGGCTGGCCGCCGTTGCGCTTGGCGCTCGCCTGTTTGGGCGGGATGCCGCCGGCCTTGAGGATCTGCACCTCGCGGTCGGTGAGCTCGCGCCACGAGCCCTTGGCCACGCCCTCGAGCTCAAGGCCGGCAAAGTTGCAGCGATGCAGACGGATTACCGGATGGTGAATCTTGCTCAACATGCGCTTGACCTGGTTTTTGCGGCCCTCGCGGATGATGACCTCCACGGCGGTGGTGCCGGGCTTGACGCCTTGGGGAGCTACGGCCTCGGCCTCGCGTGCGCTGATGACGCGGCAGATAGCCGGCTGGCAGAGGCCGTCATCGAGCTCGATGCCACGGCGGAGCGGGTCTAGATCGCGGTCGGACAGCTGGCCGTCAACGAGTGCCTGGTAGGTCTTATAGACATGCTTGCTGGGGTGCAGCAGGTCCTGCGACAGGTCGCCGTCGGTGGTAAAGAGCAAAAGGCCTGTGGTGTCGCGGTCCAGGCGGCCCACCGGGAAAAGTCCCGGAAAGCGGTCGCGGGGGACCAGGTCGGCCACGCAAGGGCGCTCCTGCGGGTCGCTCATGGTGGTGAGGTAGCCGGTCGGCTTGTAGAGCATCAAGTACACGGCGCCCTGGTTGAGCTTGACGGGCATGCCGTCGACCTCGATGTGATCGTGGTCGACATCGACCTTGGTGCCCAGCTCGGTCGCGACCTCGCCGTTGACGGTCACGCGGCCGGCGGTCATTAGGTCCTCCGAGCCACGGCGGCTCGCCACGCCCGCGCGCGCCAAAAAGCGCTGCAGGCGCATGGTGTGCGGATAGACGGGCTGGGCGTCGGTGGCGGGTACTGCGTTGCCCATGGCGCGCGTCTCCCCCACTTCGTTAGTCCTCGTCATGCAAATCCTCCGAGGTCTCGTCGACGACCAGGGTTTCCAAGTCCTCGACTGCCTCAACATCTTCAACATCGGTATCGAGCAGTTCGCGCTCTTCGTCCAGGTCCTCGGCCTGCTCCTCGAGCGTGGACTGAATACTGCGGCCGCTCAGGCGCTCGCGGATAAACTGGCGCGACTGCTCGTCGGGGGCAAACTGCTCTAGGTCGGGCAGGTCTCGGGTGGAGCGCAGGCCGAATTTTTCCAAGAAGGCGTTGGTCGTGCCGTAGATGATGGCCTGACCGCGCTGGGGGTCGCGGCCGAGCTCACGCACCAGACCCTTGTCCACGAGCGACGCGATGACGCCGTCGGAATTGACGCCGCGGATGCCCTTGATCACCTCGCGCGTCACGGGCTGGTGGTATGCGATCACGGCCAGGGTTTCGAGCGCCGCCTGCGACAGCTTCTGCGTGTCCCAGCTCAACACATAGGCCTCGACCACATCGTGGTAGGCTGGGTGCGTAAACAGGCGCCAGCCGCCGGCGACCTCGCGCAGCTGAAAGCCGCGGTTGGCCTCCTCGTACTCAACCTTGAGCTCGGCGAGCATCGACGCGCACTCGCCGGGGGCGATATCCAGTGCGCCGGCCAGCGCGGGCGCACTCACCGGGTCGCTTGACACCAGCAGCAGCGCCTCGAGGGCGCCTTTGAGGCTGTTTGCCTCCAGCGTTGAAAGGGTTGACATGGTTGCTGCTCCTATTCGGTGAGCTCGGGGCCCTCGCCGGGCACGTATGCCTCGGCGCCCTCGACTCGGTTGATGCAGATGGTTCCGAAGATCTCGTCCTGGCTCAGCGTGAGCGAACCGCGCTTTGCGAGCTCTAACATGGCCAGGAAGGTGACGACGAGTTGCTCGGTGGTGGCGTCGCCGTCCAACAGCTCGCGGAAGGTGCAGGTTTGGTGCGCCATGGTAAAGCGGTCGACTGAGGCCACGGTCAGGTCGAGCGGTACGCGATGCGGCGCCACATGCTCGGCCTCCAGCAGGAAGGTCTGGCGCTTGCCGTCCAGGTCGGCACAGATAACGGCCAGGCCGCGCAGGGTGATGCCAGCCAGATAGTCGGGCATGAGCCCTAGGAACTCAGGGTCGGGGCCGGTCACACGCGGATGCATACGGCTTTCGGCCTGCATGCGGGCACCGAGGGCCGCAGCCGCGCCTTTAAACTGCTTGTAGGCAATCAGGCGCTGGATCAGGACCTCGCGCAAGGCGTCGCCGTCGAGCGCGCTGAGTTCCTCGAGGTCTTCGTCGAACTCGTCATCGTCGTCATCGACTTTGCGCGGGGCCTCCTGCGGCACCAGAGAGGCGGCCTTGATGTCCAGAAGGGTTGCCGCGACCAGCAGAAAGTCGCTCGCCACGTCCAGGTCCAGCGCCTCGATGCGCTCCACCTCGGCAAGGTACTGCTCGGCCACCTCGCTGATGGAGATGGCGCCGATATCTACTTTTTGGCGGGTTACCAGCTGCAGCAACAGGTCGAACGGCCCGCTGTAGACCTGAGTCGACACGCGATACGACATCTTCGACCTCCTTTGACGGCGCCTTCGCGGCGCGGTTTGGGTGCATGTTGCGACCGTTTTGCGCGGTCGACCTGTAAGTTTACCTTAGATGCCGGCGATTGCGAAGTTGAGCAGCCACTCGGCCAGCGGATACACGGTAACGTCGAAATAGCGGCCGATCACATCAATGCCAGTCCACATGGGCAGCAGATACAGCACGATGATGAGGATGGGCATGGCGTATTGCTGCAGGTGGTAGTAGTTGTTGAGCGCCTTGCCTTTGAGGAACGGCACGATGATCGACGAGCCATCGAGCGGCGGGATCGGGATGAGGTTGAAGAATGCGAGTGACAGGTTAACCACGATAAACGTGGCGCCGAAGTTCATGATCTGTGACGCCAGGGCAAAGGAGATGCCGGTGTAGAGGTTGCCGTACGCCACGTGCATGAGTGCCGCGGCAAGGCACGCGAGTGCGATGTTCGACGCGGGGCCGGCCGCGCTCACCAGGACCTCGTCGCGCTTGGGGTGCTTGAGGTTGTTGAGGTAGACGGGCACGGGTTTGGCGAAGGCGAACACCGGGCCGCCGGCCGCGAGCATGAGCAGCGGCAGGATGATGGTGCCAAACGGGTCGATATGGTTGAGCGGGTTGAGCGAGACGCGGCCGCGCGAACGGGCCGTCTTGTCGCCGAGCGCCCAGGCCGCGGCGGCGTGTGCGCTCTCGTGGATCACGATGCCCACGATGACGGCGACGGCGCTGGCGAGCAGGTTCATGAGGTAGCTGCTGGACATAGCGCTCCCCTAGCGGACGCGGCGCGAGGCGCGCGTGAGCAGGTAGTCGATCACAAACAGGATCACGGCGACGATGGCGTAATCCAGGCGGAACACGCCGCCAAAGGGCGACGTGATGACGCCATAGCCGGCGATGGCGCTCGGCAGTGCGCGCGAAAGCTCAACGACAAAGCCTACGATCTGCAGCTTGGCGGTGAGGCCGCTAAAACACAGCAGCACGGTCATCGCGCTCATAAAGATGCCGCAGATGCGACAGGCGATGGCGATGATGCTCATCGCCACGGCAGCGGCCTTACGAGAGTTCACGCGCGGTCTCCTCTTCGATCTGGGTGGAAAGCTCCAGCCATTCGTCCTCGAGCTTGGGTAGCTCTTGCTTAAGGCCGTTATATTCCCCCAGCGCGGCGTTGAACTTGTCTTGATCGGCATAAAGCTCTTCGCTTGCCATCAATTCCATAAGCTCGTCATAGCGGGCGCGCTTTTTGTCGAGCTCCGTCTCGATCTTCTTGAGCTGGTTACGCACGCCCTTGAGCTTTTTGTTGAGCGCAGCGCGGGCCTGGGCCTCGGCGCGCTTTTGCTCCTTGGTCTTTTTGCCCTCGGCAGGCTTGGGGGCGGCGACGGGGGTGTCGGCCTGGGCGGCGCTGGCCTTGGCGGACTTGGTCGTGGCCGGCGCGCTCTCCGTGGACGCCTCGGCGGCGGCGCGGGCTGCGAGGTCCTCGCGCTTGTAGAGGTAGTAGTCGTAGTCGCCGTCGTAGAACGTGACTTGTCCGTCGCGGATGTCGATGACGCGGTTGGCCACGGCGCGCACCAAGTGCTCGTCGTGGCTGATCAGCACGATGGTACCGGGGAAGTTTTGCAGGGCGTTCTCGAGCATGTCCACCGAGTCGATGTCTAGGTGGTTGGTGGGCTCGTCCAGGCATAGGAGCGCCTCGGGCGCCACGAGCATCTTGGCCAGGGCCAGACGCGCCTTTTCGCCTCCGGAGAGGACGCGAACCTGCTTCTCGATGGAATCGTTGTCGCTAAACAGGAAGGCGCCCAGCAGGCTGCGCTGCTGCGGCACGGTCCACTTGGGCGTGACGGTGTCGATTTCTTGCAGGACGGTATTGGACTCGGTCATGCCCTCGAGTGCGTGCTGGGCGTAGTAGGCCACGCCCACGTTGGTGCCCAGGTCCCGGGTGCCGGTGGTGGGCGGCTCCAGGCCGGCGAGGATCTTCATGAGCGTGGACTTGCCGGCGCCGTTAGGGCCGACGAGTGCCACGTGCTCGCCGCGGTAGAGCTTGAGGTCGATGTCGCTGTAGATGTGCTTGTCGCCGTAGGACTTGGACACACCCTCGAGCCCCACGACCATGTCGCCGGAGCGCGGTGGGTCGGGGAACTTAAAGTCGATGTGCTTGTGGCCCTCGGGTAGGATGACAAGTTCCTTTTTGATCTGCTCGATCTTGCGGATGCGCTCCTGAGCCTGGGCGGCCTTGGTGGGCTTGTAGCGAAACTTGTCGACGAAGACCTGCATGTGGGCGATGTCGCGCTCCTGGGCGGCGCGCTTGGCGCGCATCTGCTCCAGGTTGTCCTCGCGCTGCTTGAGGTAGCTGCTGTAGTTGCCGGTGTAGGTGGTCACGCGGCGGTTCTCAAGCGCGGCGACGTGGTCGACACAGGCGTCCATGAAGGCTCGGTCGTGGCTGACGATGAGGACGGCGCCATCGTAGTTGGCGATAAAGCCGCGCAGCCATTGGACGCTCTCGAGGTCCAGGTGGTTGGTGGGCTCGTCCAGAAGGAGCAGGTCGGGATGGCGCAGGAAGAGCTTGGCGAGCGCGATGCGCATCTGCCAGCCGCCCGAGAACTCGGAGCACGGGCGCTCAAAGTCGGTAACTTTAAAGCCCAGGCCGGACAGGATTTTGCGGGCGTTGCTCTCGAGCTCGTAGCCGCCCAGGTGCTCAAAGCGGTCCTGGACCTGGCCGTACTCGTTAAGGAGCGCATCGACGTCCTTGCCCTGCTC